>JAWOGX010000338.1:0-6411 GCA_046496455.1 Bacteroidales bacterium
CTGGAAAAAAGCAGGAAAGACCAGGGATTCAGATCGATGAAACACTTCGACCGAATCAGGGACAACCGCGATTCAACGGGGAATCCCGGAGAACGAAACCCGATAAGGGGCCGACATAGATAACCCAACGCAGATTTCTTTTTAGAATTTTCCTAAACCATTTAAATTAATATACTTATGAAGAAGAATTGGATGCGCGCCATGGCCGCCATGATTGCCATGATGATAATGACTGCCGGAACCCTCCAGGCACAGCAAGGTTCAGGAGACCATAAGGGTGATTGCCAGCACAACCAGCAAAATGAGGTGAATGGCCCATTTGGCAACTACCATCAGATTCCTGGTCTCACTGACACACAAAAGGAGGAAATTAAAGCCCTCAGGCTTGCTATGATCAAAGATATCAATGCATTGAAAGATCAGATCAACGAAAAGGAAGCATCGCTTCGCACACTTACACGGGCCGAAAAACCTGACAGCAAAGCGATTGACAATCTCATCGATGAAATTTCCGTTCTGCAGGCAAGCAAAAGGAAGAGAATCGAAAGTACCCGTCAGCAGATAAGAGTTAAGCTGAATGATGAACAAAAGTTATGGTTTGACCAGCACTGTCAGGTACATCATCAGAAAATGCAGTCCCACCCGGCAAAAGGGCAGCAACCGATGAAAAGGCAACAGCCCTCCAGGAAATAGATCAGGGCATTGCCAGGGACCCGGCGCAATGATCCTTTGTTGCGCCGGTAACAGATGCGAGAACATTGTCTTGTCCCAGGTAGCGGAGCAGCCCAAGAAATCCAAACACCAGGGCCTCCTTGAAATCAACAAGTTGTTTTTCAGGAATAAAAACCCGGGTGTTTGTCATTGAACTGATCCTCTCCATTAAAAACCGGTTATGGGAGCCACCGCCGGTTACAAGCACGAGGTCGTCGGAATTTCCGGGGACCTCTTTGCTTATCTGACGCGCAACATGTTCTGTATATGTACGGAGAAGGTCAGAAAGATCCATATTCTGCCGGAGCTGGGGCAAAATATTTTGCTCCACCCACTCCCTCCCCAGGGTTTTTGGTGCAGGTGCCGAATAGTACGGCAGGCGGTCCAGATTCTCCAGGAGTTCCGGGATCACTGTGCCATTCTCGGCCAGGCTACCATCGGGGTCAAAAGGTTCACCAATCCGTCCTGATAAGAGATTCAGCACCATATTCACGGGAACAATATCCCAGGCAACCCTTCGGTTCCCCCTTATGGTGGAAACATTGGCAATGCCACCCAGGTTAAGGCAATAGCGATAGTCAGAAAAAAGAAGGTGATCACCGACGGGCACAAGGGGGGCGCCCTGGCCGCCCATGGCCACATCCCCGCTGCGGAAATCGTACACTACCGGAAATCCGCAGGCAGCTGCCATTACCGCTCCATTGCCGATCTGCAGTGTCATCCCTTTTCCGGGCTGATGAAAAACAGTATGTCCATGGGATGCAACAATCTCCGGGCTATAATGGTGCTCTGCACAAATGACTCTTAATTGCTCTCCGCACCACCTGGCGAAGGTAAAATCAAGCTCTGCCAATACCAGGGATTCAAGCCGGTGTGCAGATTTGAGCAACCGCCAGAGTTCAGGAGGGTAAGAGAGTGTTTTACCATAATATATGCTGTATCTCCACGCTTCATTGATGAAGGTAAATGAGGCAAGCACCACATCCAGCCCGTCAAGTGAGGTACCTGACATTAGTCCAACAACCTTATATTCAGATTCTTGCATTTTTAAAGATATTCTAGCAACTTTTCAAGCTGCACACCGCGGGATCCCTTGATCAGTATCTCCCTGCCCAATACGGGGCGGGACTGCAATTCCGGCATTGCGTCTTCTGCATTCCTGTATGCACGAATCCCCGATCCGGGAGCGATTCGGGAAAAAACCTCACCAACCAGGATCGTTTCAATACCCAATGGCCTGATATAATCCAGGATCTTGCGGTGCTCTCCTTCCGCATAATCACCCAGTTCAAACATATCCCCCAGGATCAGCAGCCTGTCCCCCCGGCTGATTCTGTTGAAATTCTCAATGGCGACTACCATACTTGACGGATTGGCATTGTAACAATCCACCACAATCCTGTTCTTCCCGGTCTCCCTGAATTCTGACCTGCTGTTTGCAGGTTGGTACAGTTCAATGGCACTGACAATATCATCGGAACCTACATCCAGCAATACCCCAATGGCAATGGCAGCCAGCACGTTTGAGAAATTATACCCCCCAACCAACCGGGTTTTCACCAGGCGGATTCCATCCTGGGCATCCCACTTCACATTCAGATACAATTCCGGTTGCTCAGAAAACATAGCCCCCTTGACATCAGAACCTGGTTTAGACCCGTAGGAGAATTTCCCCGTGGTGTAATTCTCCACCAGATTTGCAATGATGTCATCATCCCTGTTCCAGATAATGGTTCCCTGACCGGTTGTGCCAAGGTAATCGTAAAGCTCCTTTTTGGCCAGTTTCACCCCTTCAGGAGAACCAAACCCTTCAAGGTGGGCGATCCCGATGTTGGTAATGATCGCATGGGTTGGTTCCGCCATCCGGCTCAGGTGGGCAATCTCACCCCGGTGGTTGGCTCCCATCTCCACAATTAGCATTTCTGTTTCTTCGTCAGCCCTCAGGAGTGTCAGTGGCACACCAATATGGTTATTCAGGTTGCCCAGGGTGGCAATGGTTTTGAATTTTTTTGACAGAACACTGTATATCAGTTCTTTGGTGGTTGTTTTTCCGTTTGACCCTGTGATGCCTATAACCGGAAACTTCAACCTGTTACGGTGGATGGACGCAATCTCCTGCAAAGTGGCGAGCACATCCTTTACAAGACAGATTTTATCGGTGGTGCAGACATCGGGATCATCCGCAATGGCAAGGGCAGCACCTGCCCGAATTGCATCGGCAGCATACTGATTGCCGTCGAAGTGATCCCCCTTCAATGCAAAGAAGATGGCGTCCTGCGGCACATTGCGTGAATCGATAGTAATAACCCGATGCTTCAGATAGAGATCGTAGATTTCCCCGGAGGTAAAAATTCTGGAGGGCATGGTTTGGTTTTTAGAGGCTGCAAAATACGAAAAAGGCTGCCTTGTTCAGACAGCCTATTCCGCAATAATCATCGTTAACGGTTTAGTTTCCCTTTGGACTTCCCACGCGTTGCATTGCGCAGCGGAAACCAATGAATTCAGTGGCCTGATCTTCTTCGAGGAACCTGCGTGTACCGGGACTGAGCCAGTATTCGCGGTCTCTCCAGGAACCACCCTTATAAACCCTTGTCCTGTTGTTGATCAGAGACGAATTACCATAATCATACATAGAACGGTCTTCATCCGTGATGGTAAAGAAATCGGATGAAACCATGCTTTGTGTATCACCATCACGGTAGTTGATATTGTCGGCCTCACGGTAATTTCTCCTTCCGATGTTCTCTTCAGGTCTTACTTCACGTGTTTTCATCTGTCCGGGCATACCTTGCACATAGTTCGCAATCCCTTTGAGGAGCGCGCCGCCAATCCTGATGGTTTCGTCGGCGTTGTTAATTTTGTCAATGGCATCCTGTATCCGCTGGGAGGCATCCTCGATGTTTCTGGCTTCATTGTCTTCAAATGCCTGTTCGGCATCAGCGATGACGGACTCAACCAGGTCAACTTCCCGGTCTGATGCAGTGCCGCTGATCCCAAGCTCTTCCTGGAACTTAAGCAGAAAATCATAAACACCTCTGTAATCATAGGTGATGTAGTCGAGCTTATCATCGTAAGCACCTTCATTATTAAGAACCATAGTGCTGAAGACATTACCACGGAAAGGGTTGAATTCTTCAAAATCCTCGAAGGAGAGGGGGCGATACACATCAGCAACCCATTCAGCAACATTACCGGCCATGTTGTAGAGGCCGTAGTCATTGGGCCAGTAGGCAAAGACAGGAGCAGTGATGCTGGCTTTATCATTGAGGTAGCCTGCTACCCCCATCATATCACCACGGGCGCGTACAAAGTTGGCTACGAATTCACCGTAATATTTTCTGTTGTCGGTGCGTGTGTTATGACCGTTCCAGGGGTAAATCCTGCGTTCAACGACCCTCTCATAGTAGGTGTTGCCGATAAGTCCGAGAGCAGCAAATTCCCACTCAGCCTCGGTTGGCAGGCGGTAGGCAGGAAGGAGGATTCCATCTTCCATTTTCACGCCACGGGTGCCTGAGCTATTGGGGTTCAAATCTTTCAGTTCCTTGTCAACGAGGCCAATGAACTGACCTGCAAGGTATGAGCGAGTGTTGAAGTTTTCTTCGTTCTGCTGCATCGGATCCATTTTGAGGATGCCGGCGTCAATGAGGATTTGCTCATTGACCCTATCGGAACGCCACGCACAGTAATCGCGGGCCTGTAGCCAGTTTACCCCCACTACCGGGTAATCCTTGTAAGCGGGGTGGCGCAGGTAGAGTTCCGTCAGCGGCTCATTGTAAGCCAGCTTTTTGCGCCATACCAGTGTATCGGGTAAGGCTTTTTCATAGACCCTCGGGAAGTCAATACCGTAAATCCTGGAAATCCAGTAGAGGTACTCCGTGTAGTCAATATTGGCTACCTCAGTCTGATCCATGTAAAAGGATGAAACGGTAACCCTTCGGGGCACATTGTCCCACGCATCGGCAACTTCCTGGTTGGTGCGGCCCATCAGGAAGGTACCACCTTCAATGAAAACAAGACCGGGGCCGGTTTCCTGCTCAATGTAATTGGCAACCTGAAACCCACCATTCTGGGAGTTGTTGTATTCCCAGCCAGTGGTGCGCGATGCAGGTTTTTTGCACGATGTAGCCATCATGACAACGGCTGCAAGAAGTAAAATTCCTGAAATGAATTTCGTGGTTTTCATCATCTATTGGTTTGTTTTTCGCTGTTCTTGTTCATTGTGAATTTATTAACTAGAATACCGGGCATTTTATTGCCTTATATTTCGGGCCCTTTTCAGGACAGTTGAATTTCAGTGTAAAGGATAACTCATGCGACCCTCCGGAGACATTATTGAGTTCGGAGATCGTCATGTCATAGGAATAGCCAATCTTAAACTTGTCGTATTCAAATCCCACAAGGCCGACAACAGCATCTGAGTAGCCACCCACAGGTGCTGACATGAACTGACGATACCATATCCCCACGACCATTGGGGTTTTGTTGAAATAGACACCGTAGTTCAACTGATGAAACTGCTGCTGCTGCTGGTAAATCAGGCTTGGGAACAAACTGGGGTAAGACTGCTGATAAACGCCCCTCTTGTCTCCCAGGGGAATTTCGTAACCTGCCTGCACGGTATATTTCCTGAAATGAACAGAACGGTTGCTGTCATAAAATGAATTTGCAGGTTCAGTCAGATGATGCACGGCAACCCCAAAATAGAAACGCTCGGCATAGTAGAGCATACCGGCTGAGAAATCAAAATAGTTCACATTCTCATAGCCGGGGATATTGGCTGTCTGGTAAATAAAACCGTCACGTGAATCAATCATGTCACCGAAGGTGAGTTTCGACCAGTCGAGGCTTTTGGAAAAATAGGATCCCTGCAGGGAAAAATTCAGGTTGTATTTGTTCCGCATATCCAACCCGAGCCGATAGGCATACATCATGCTGATGGAGGTGTGATTCAGTTTACCTTCGCCGGCAACATCCGACATGGCGATGACCCCAAGCCCGCCGCTGAGCTTTTCAAAATACTGATCGTAGGAGGCATTGTAGGTCACGAAGCCTCCGGGAATTGACGGCCATTGGTTCCTGTAATTCATGATCAGCCTTGGACAGATATTGGTGCCCGCAAAAGCAGGGTTCAGATAAATGGGGTTGGCATAAAACTGAGAGAAGATGGGATCCTGGGCTTTGCCCTCCATCGTGATCCCAAAAGTCGCTATGACAACCATCAGGGTTAATATGATTCTTCTCACCATGAATGATTTGGTCGGGTTATAATGCTCAAATTTTCAGCTCACAATAATACGAAGTTTTTTTTAAACCATACGCCTTAAATATTTCTTATATTAAAATATCACTGAAACCTGCATCCGCAGCCAAGCTCCTGCCAATAGAGAAGTTGCGGAACCGGATACCGGAATTTCAGTCAAAATCTCCTGTCTTATACCTTCCTTTTTTCGTAAGGTTTCGTTTTTTTACTGAATTTCGCAGGGTTTTCGAAACATCGACCGAACTTCAAAACAGCTTGTTTGTTACTCTATGGAATGTTATATACAGTTTAACCTTTACCTTGTGATGCCAGGTTTGATGATTATTTATAATAATTCTAAATTAAGCACGTTACAGACACAAAAAAACCAGTATCATGTTTTCGATGTCGGCAGCGGGATAACTTCTCTGCTGAGGATTGAAAAATCAATGATTTGCAGG
>JAWOGX010000149.1:0-3448 GCA_046496455.1 Bacteroidales bacterium
CTCAAATGGGGTGGGTTGTTCGAGCACGGCCTGAAGCCTTGAATATTTGTTCACATGACTGTTCACCTGAAGTTGAATATCATTCAGAACCTGGTTCACCTTGTCGCGGATGGCTGTGGCAGCTTCATCCCTGATCTGCTGGAAATGTTGTTCTATCGCTTCATAATCAAGGTGGATCAGGCCAACCAGCCGCCCGTTGCTCTCGGTAACCAGTGACTCTTTTACAAATTTCAGGCTATTGATCACATTTTCAATCTCTTCCGGGAAGATGTTCTTGCCGTTGGGACCGATGATTGTGCTTTTGATCCTCCCTTTGATATGAAGATGCCCCTTTTTGTCGAAGTAACCGAGGTCACCGGTTTTAAACCAGCCACCCTCCTCAAAAACCTCAGCGGTCTGTTCGGGGTTGAGGTAATAACCTTGCATTACATTCCTGCCGCGTGCCTGGATCTCTCCGAACCCCGATTCCGGGTTGACCTCGTGCAGCCTTAATTCCACTTCATCCATGGCCGGGCCGGTGGACTGGTAGGCAAATTTGCCCGGACTGCCACCTGCCAGCAATGGAGATGTCTCTGTGAGTCCATACCCGATGGCGTAAGGGAATTTCCCGTCACGCAGGAATAATTCAACGCGGGGATCAAGCTTCGATCCGCCGATACCGTAAAACTTGAGGCAGCCACCGAAGGTCTGGTATACCTTTTTGGCCGCAATGCGGTGCAGCAGCTTCCTGGTGAGCGGGATCCTGTGCAAGGTGGCAGTAACCAGCGAGCTGTTGAGTTTCGGGAATACGCTCTTCCAGTATACCTTCTCGATGAGCAGGGGAACCGTGAGCATAATGGTGGGTTTCACCTCCAGCAATGCTGGAAGGAGAACCGGTGCTGTCGGTGGCTTCCGGAGGTAGGTGATTCCTGCACCGAACATCACAGGCAGCATCAGCCCGAGGGAAAATTCATAGATATGGGAGAGCGGGAGGACAGAAAGAAACCTGTCTTCAGGGTTGATGGGCTGGATTAAAGATGATTTGTCTACGGTAAAAAGTATGTTTCCGTGGGTCAGCATTACCCCTTTGGGATCCCCTGTCGTACCTGAGGTGTAGATCAGGGATGCCAGGTCATCAGGGGTAATCTCCACATCTCCGATATGAAATGCCTGGCTGGCACTGAATGCGGTTTCCCCAAGCTCTTCAAGGATGAACCGTTTCAGATGCGAGGGAACATTGGGTTCCAGCTGCCTGGAGACAAAAACAATCCGGGACCCGGAGTGCTGAAGTATCTGCTCCACTTCATGGGCTTTGAAATCGGGCATCAGAGGCACTGCAACAGCCCCGGTGGCCGAAATGCCGAAATAGGCCTGTGACCACTGTGGCATATTGTGCGACAAGATGGCAACCCTGTCACCTTTTTTAATTCCTTCTGCAACCAACATGGCCGCAATAGCTTCTGCCAGCGCAAGCTGGTCCTTGTAATTCACCGGTTCGTCGCCGGTAAACCTTACTGCTGGATGCGATGGCCAACGCGCTGCATTGATCGCGAGCATTTCAGGAATGTTGTTGAATTGCATATCAATATATGTTAATATTTCCCTGCGCAAAGTTACCATATTTATCCGAGCACCAAATAAAATGGTTGTCAGGCATCTGAAAATAAAATATTTTTGCAGGTTTAAAGTTTGATCAGAGGATCATTGTTCCGGAAGATGGCTATACTGAAACGGATGTGGTACAGCCTTGCCGGAAAGTCAGATCTGACACAACAACGGAAATACGGATGACAAAGCGCTTTTTCAGAATCAACACATACGGTTACCTGCTGAAATGGATCATGCCCCTGGTGATGATCTTCCTGGCTGGTTGCGCCACCGACAAGGATGCATGGCTCAATAGGAACTACCACGGCATGACAACACGTTTCAACGGCTACTTTAATGGCAATGAGAGCCTTAAAGAGGGTGTGGAGCAAATCAGGCAACGCCACGTTGACGACTACAATAAGATCCTCTCTGTATTTCAGTTCGGTGACCAGACGGCTGCCTCTTCTGCCAACAGTTACATGGATGTGGCCATAAAAAAGGCATCGGTACAGATTCAGAAACACACTATGTTTATCCGGGGGCAGGAGAAGAACCGCTGGATTGACGATAGCTGGATGCTGATCGGTAAGGCCCATTTCTACAAGATGGAGTATGAGATGGCAATGCAGAACTTTGATTTTGTGATTGCCAGGTATAAGAATCAGCCAACCCGTTATGAAGCGATGTTGTGGAAAGCCATAACCAACAGTCAGTTGAAAAAATTCGATGACAATGAAGCTTTGCTGGGGTTGCTCCAGAAAAGCATAGACGACAGGCAGGTCTCCGGCAAGGTAAAGAGGATGTTCCCATTGGTGAAGGCCGATTTCTTCCTTAAGCAGGGGAGCCCCGAAGCTGCTGTCCAGCCGCTTAAAGATGCCCTCAGACTGAACCGCAATAAGAACATCAGGGTGCGCAGTATGTACATCCTGGCGCAGATCCATCAGCAAACCGACCGTTGCGAAGAAGCCTCAGGATATTACAAAAAAGTGGTTCAGATGAACCCGGAGTATGAGATGGCATTCAACGCAAAAATCAACATGGCAAGATGTTTCAGCGCGGTGAAAAGCGAGGATGGGCGCACCATCAAGAAGTATCTGACCAAGATGATCAGGGACGAAAAGAACAAGGAGTATCTCGACCAGGTCTATTTTGCCCTTGCAGAGGTATACCTGAAGGAGAAGAATGACACCCTGGCGATGAAGAACCTTAAACTCTCCGTGGCCAATTCCACCGTGAATCAGAATCAGAAGGCCATCTCTTCACTGATGCTTGCCGACCTGTATTTCAAATACGAGAACTATCCTGATGCCCAGGCTTATTACGACAGTGCTGTCACTTATCTGCAGCAGGATTATCCGAATTATGAGGTGCTGATGAAGAAGCACAACATCCTGAGCAGACTTGTGACGAATATCCTCATCGTGCAGACCCAGGACAGCCTCCAGCGGCTTGCAAAGATGCCGGCCAACGAGCGGATGCGTATCGTGAACAACATTATCGCTGAGATAAACAGGAAGGAGCAGGAGGCGAAGGAGCAGGAGGCACAGCAATTCCAGAACCTGGGTTTCCTCGAGATGGAGAACCGGAATCTCAATCAGCAGCAGCAATCGGGCAATGAATGGTATTTCGACAATCCCAGCTCCAGGAGTTTCGGATTTACGGAGTTCAGAAACAAGTGGGGCGACCGGCCGCTTGAGGATATGTGGCGGATTTCAGCAAAAAGGGGAGATGCCCTCATGACGGAAGAGGAGATGCGGCTCGACAGTATCAGGCAGGACAGCATCAAGGCAGTTACGGCAAACCTCAAAAATCCGGAGTATTATCTTAAGAACATTCCTCTCACTCCTGAAGCCATTGACGCTTCCAATGTGAAAATCGA
>JAWOGX010000203.1:0-2838 GCA_046496455.1 Bacteroidales bacterium
CCTTCCGGTTATCTGCTGAAACGGGGCATTGTCAGCATCAGGACCAACGTACCTCTTAGATCCGGAGAAGAAGATAAATCCCAGGTAATCGGGACCAGCATTGCTGATTTCTTTGATATTCAAAGGATCCCGCATACCGCAAACCTTAATCTTAATCATGGTCGAATAGAATTAGTTTTACAAATTCTGAGAATGCCTGGGCGGGTTCCGGTGTGCGCATGAAGTTCTCCCCGATCAGGAACCCCTGGTATCCGCATCCCCTAAGCTTTTTAATGGTAAGGGGTGAAGTAATTCCGCTTTCGGATACCTTTACTAATGAAGCTGGTATTTTGGAGGCAAGTTGCACTGATGTTTCCGTATCCACAATGAAAGTTTTCAGATTGCGGTTGTTAACCCCAACCATATCTACAAATTCATTCAGGTGTGCAAGCTCATCCTCCTGGTGTACTTCAAGCAATACCTGCAACTGCAGCGAACGGGCAAAGCGGGCAAGCCTTTTTGTCTGTTCTATATCCAGAGCTGCCGCAATGAGTAAAACAGCATCGGCGCCAATTGATTTGGCCTCAATTAACTGGTATTCATCAACCACAAAGTCCTTGCGGAGAATGGGAATGGGATTCAGTTCCCGAGCCCGCATCAGGTCAGCGGCTGTGCCGCCAAAGAACTTTTCATCGGTAAGTACCGAAAGTGCTGAGGCTCCTGACCTGAAATAGCCTGTGGTAACTTCTTCAATAGTGGACAGGGAATTGATCACGCCCCGTGAAGGAGACTTTCTCTTGAACTCGGCGATAATCCCTGTTTTATCAGGATTCAACAGGAAATCCGTAAATGAAAGCGGATTGCGCTGAAAGTATAAGCTTTCTTCAAGCCGGCTGATCGGCACTTTTTCCTTTACCAGCGAAACTTCCTTTATTTTATGGCTGATAATTTCATTGAGTATGGTCATGCCTGCAATTGTATTAATTTATTGAATGCATCATAAGCCCTGCCGCTGTTAAGTGATTCTTCGGCCATCGCCTTACAATCCGAAGTTGTTTTTCCCGGATAATAACACATCAGAGCAACCTGGGAGTTCGCAACAACCACCTGGGTCTGAGTTTCACTGCCGGTTCCCTGTAAAACCGACTTAAAGATATCAGCCGATTCCTGCACGGTACTCCCGCCTTTAAGGTCGGCCATGGCTGTTCTTTTGTAACCCAAATTTTCAGGAGATGTGATCTCTTCCACCCCGTTCAATATGTATTTGAAATCATCGGTTAGCGAGATTTCATCGTACCCGTCGAGGCTGTGGACGATTGCATACCGCTTATCCGATTGCTGGTAAAGATAGTTGTATAAGCGGGCCAAATCCAAACTATAGACGCCGATCAGCTGCTTTTGGGGGAATGCCGGATTCACCATGGGACCCAGCATATTAAAAAAGGTCTTGACTTTCAGTGAGCGCCTTACCGGAGCTACATTTTTCATAGCCGGGTTAAACAAAGGCGCATGCAAAAAGCATACTCCTGTTTGATCCATTTCCCTGCGCAGTTTATCAGGGTCTGTTGAGAATTTGTACCCGAAAAACTCCAGGATATTGGACGAACCGCACGCCGACGACACCCCGTAATTGCCATGTTTGGCAACTTTGGCTCCTGCACCGGCAATTACAAAGGTCGACAGCGTGGATATATTGAAGGTATCCTTACCATCACCTCCCGTGCCACATACGTCAATGGTGTCAAAGTCATCCAGGTCAATCCGGTTGCACAAATTCAGCAGGGCATCCCGGAAACCGGTTAGCTCATCCACCGTGATGCTGCGCATCAGGTAAACGGTAATAAATGCTGCCATTTCCGATTCAGAGTATTTGCCGGTGGCAATATTGGTGAGCACCTCCTCAGCTTCATTGCGACTGAGGGTCTTGTGATCAAACAAATAGTTCAGTATTTTTTTCATTGCTGGGTTTTTTCCTTGTTGTTTTTGTCTTGGATCTTGGATCTTGGATCTTAGTTCTCAAACCTCCACCCAATTCCTCACAATATCCATTCCGTACTCGGTAAGCACCGATTCGGGGTGAAACTGTAGACCGCGGACATCGTATTGCCTGTGGGTAATGCCCATAATGGTGCCCTCTTCATCTTCACAGGTAATGGTGAAGCAATCGGGCAGGTTCTCTCGCGTAACCACCCAGGAATGATAGCGGCCTGCCGTGATTGTTGCCGGGAGGCCCTTAAATAGAGGCTCTTCAGGAGTAATTATAGAAACCGGCGTCGCCAATCCATGGTAAACCTGTTTCAGATTAGTGAGGCTCGCACCAAAGGCCTCACCAATGGCCTGGTGCCCAAGGCAAATTCCCAGTATGCTTTTGTGCGGGCCAAGCTGCCGGATCAGTTCCAGGCAGATTCCTGCTTCAACAGGGATTCCGGGACCGGGTGAAAGCAATATCTTATCGTATTTTGCTGCATCGGCAAGTTCAATCTGGTCATTTCGGAAAACATCCGGATGAGAACCGGTAATTTTATCCAGATAATGAACCAGGTTGTAGGTGAATGAGTCGTAATTATCGATTACCAGAATCTTTTTCATAGAAAGTGCGGATTATATTATTTCACTGGCCATTTCAATGGCCTTTTTGAGTGCTCCCAACTTGTTATTTACCTCCTGAAGTTCACTTTCTTCACTGGAGATAGCCACAATACCGGCGCCTGCCTGGTAGTAGAGCTTATTGCCTTTGCTCAGGAATGTACGGATCATGATGGCATGATTGAACCGGCCGTTAAAATCGAGAAAACCCAACGCGCCACCATAATAACCCCGGGCCTGGTTCTCATACTGGTCAATCAGCTGCATGGCTTT
>JAWOGX010000216.1:0-5886 GCA_046496455.1 Bacteroidales bacterium
GTCGTCATTAAAAATGAACAGCACTTTATCAATCACATCGCCGATGCGTTCTATCCCATGATGTAGTTTAGTTTGTAAAGTTTAGAATGTTTAGTCCGCCTGCGGGGGAGTTTAGATGTTTAGGATGTTTAGGATGTTTAGATGTTTAGGATGTTTAGTTGCTGTTTGGGGTGAAGAGGTGTTGGTAATCCGTGTAATCTGAGCAATCTGTGGTGAAAAAAACAGAGGGTTTCTCTGGCTGTTTGGGGTGAAGAGGTGTTGGTAATCCGTGTAATCTGAGTAATCTGTGGTGAAAAAAACAGAGGGTTTCTCTGGCTGTTTGGGGGTGAAGAGGTGTTGGTAATCCGTGTAATCTGAGTAATCTGTGGTGAAAAAACCTTTTTGAGAAGTTAGGCGGTTGGCCGGACCCCCAAAAGCATTATCTTTGCAAAGTCTTCAAAGTGAATGATAATCGTACCTAAAAAGAGTAAATTATGAGCAGGAACAACGTTGAACAACGTTTTCCGGATGAGGGAAAATCCCCCGAAAAAGGAAAAAGCACCCAGGAAGAGTCCGGCAAATCAACCGGAAAGTCAACAACCGGCAAAGAAGAAACTGTCCGGAAAGAATCAGAACAATCCTCATCAGAGGAGCGGGCACCACGGCCCAGGGTCATGAAGACAAAATCAGGCAGCGATGACCGCCACGACAGCAGCTCCAGGCCTGAACGCCCCTACGATCAGGATCGGCACAACACGCTCCGTTCACAACGCCCATACGATCAGGACCGTCACGACAGCTCCCGTCCGCAGCGCCCTTACGATCCGAGCCGTCGCGACAGCCCCCGTCCGCAGCGCCCTTACGATCCGAGCCGTCACGACAGCTCCCGTCCGCAGCGCCCTTACGATCAGGACCGTCGCGACAGCTCCCGTCCACAGCGCCCTTACGATCCGAGCCGTCACGACAGTTCCCGTCCGCAGCGCCCCTATGGTCAGGACCGACACGACAGCTCCCGTCCGCAGCGCCCTTACGACCCGAACCGTCACGACAGCTCCCGTCCGCAGCGCCCTTACGACCCGAACCGCTACGACAGCTCCCGCCCGCAGCGCCCCTACGACCCGAACCGTCACGACAGCTCCCGCCCGCAGCGCCCCTACGGTCAGGACCGTCACGACAGCTCCCGTCCGCAGCGCCCCTATGACCCGAATCGCTACGACAACGCATCCCGCCCACCGAGGTATCCGCAGGAGAGGACAACCTATGACCGTCCTTACAGTGCCGGGGAAGATCGTCAGGGAGGTTACCGGCCTCGCCCTGGAAGACCTTATGCCAAAGGGGCCCCGGGACATTCGAGACCCGGAAAACCCCGCCCCCTCGGCCCCGGAGAAATGTTTGCCCCACAACCCCACCCTGAAGGGATCCGAATCAACCGCTATATCGCCAATGCCGGTATATGCAGCCGCCGCGATGCCGATAAACTCGTGGAAGCCGGCGACATTACCGTTAACGGTGTCGTGGTCAATACCCTTGGTGCCAGAATCGATCCGGGTGACGTGGTCGCCTTCAAAGGGGTGCCGATCCAGGGGGAAAGACTTCGCTATATTCTCCTGAACAAACCCAAAGGGTACATCACCAGCAACGATGATCCGGAGGGGAGAGCCACTGTGATGGAACTCATCGCCGACTGCTGCAACGAACGCCTTTTCCCTGTCGGGCGCCTCGACAAAAATACCACAGGACTACTCCTGTTTACCAATGACGGCATCCTTGCTGAAAAACTGATGCATCCAAGGAACCTCGTCAAGAAATTATATCATATCAAGCTTGATAAACCCCTGGAAAAAGAGCATATGAAGAAAATCTCCATGGGGTTGAAGCTCGAGGATGGGTGGATCAAAGCGGATCAGATCTCTTATGTCGGTACTGTGGACGACAGGACTGAAGTGGGGATGGAAATCCATTCCGGCAAGAACAGAATCGTCAGGAGAATTTTTGAATCATTTGGTTATGAAGTAATTAAGCTCGACAGGGTGATGTTTGCCGGCCTGACCAAGAAAGATATACGCAGAGGCAAATGGCGGCCACTTACCCACGAAGAACTGAATTATCTGAAAATGTTATAGCATTCAGGCACTTTTTCCCGTTATGATGCTGTTTAATCCGGATCAACCCCCAATGCAGAACTGATGGTCAAATCCAGAGTAAAGCGCAGAATCATTGTGGCAGCCATTATTACGGCAGCACTGGTCATCATTCTTGCAGTGACCGGAATCCTCCTTGAAAAGAAGATTAAACCGGTGCTTCTCAGGGAGATCAATAAGCAACTCACGGTGAAAGTGGATGTGAGCAATATTTCCCTTTCCCTCTGGCGTAGTTTCCCGCAAGCTGATTTGCTGTTCACCGGTGTCAGAATCCCTTCATTACCCGGCGACACCACACCTTTCGTCAATGCTGAATCAGTTTCTCTGCGGTTCAGCATTCTGGATCTGGTTCGCAAGAACTACACAATCAGGCACATCGAGATCCGAAACGGGAAGCTCTCATTGCTTTTTCCTGATAACGGGAAGCCAAACTACCTTATCATCAGGGAAGGTGAAGGAGAAGCTGAGGCGCTGGAGTTTGCCCTGAGAAGGGTTTTAATCCGGAATGTTGACGTGGTATACCGTGACGATCCCAACAAAGTAGTGGTGGATTTTACCTGCCGGAAGACCACGTTCAGGGGCGATTTTTTCCGTGACACCTACAAGCTGAAAGCTTGGGGGGATATCGTCGCAAATGGATTGCAGACCGGATCCGACAAATTTTTTTCGGGGCAGGATGCGGAACTTGACCTTATCATGGAGATTGACAATCGCACAGGGAGATACACAATCAGCCGGGGTTCCCTGGAGGTGGAAGGACTGCCGTTTGAAGTGGATGGAGAAATTGAAACTGCCAGGGGAAAACACCTCCTGAGCCTGAACCTTGCTGGTAAGGGGCTTCGCATGGATCATCTGCTTGAGCTGCTGCCTGAATCGTATCACCACATTCGTGAGGAGTACGCCCCGTCCGGAAGCATCAACCTTACCGGGACTGTTATTGGGAGTTATGCCGGCGGTAACACCCCCGGGATCGACATTGCCTTTGGTATTGAAAATGGTACCATTACACACCAATCTTCAGGGGTTCAGCTTTCATCCCTCAGTTTCGAAGGGGCCTACCGCTATTCCTCCACAGAAAACGTTATCAGCATCAATAACCTGAAATCATCCCTGGGTGATGGTGAATTGCATGGGTCTGCCTCTGTAACCAATCTGAATCAACCCATTGTGAAACTTGAGCTTTATGCCGACTTGCCTGTTTCGGAGCTTCTTGAATTTTTCCCAATGCAACAGATTGAGTCCGGCGAGGGGAGGATCAGGCTTGCGCTGAAAGGGGAGACTGCAGTTTCCACGACCGAATCTTTTTCCAAAGCCCAGTTCCTGAACAGCAGGACCAACGGGGAAATCGAATTTTCCGATGTATCCCTGGCGCTCCGGGGTTCGGCAGGAAAGCTCACAGGCATCAATGGCAAGCTTCTTTTCGACAACAATGATGTCAGAATGACAGATTTTCAGATCGTTGTCAATACTTCACCCTTCCTGATCCGGGGATATGGCAGAAACCTCCTTCCTTATCTCATCACGGCTGACCAGAGCCTTGAATTTCAGGGTAGCATCACGTCTGAAATGGTTGATCTGAAAGACCTTTTGTTTCTGACAGCTGGTGCCAGCCCGTCATCGGACAAAGGGAAGGGGGTTACCTTGCCTGCCAATATCACAGGGACGGTTTCGGTTGCCATCAGGCATTTGGAGTATGATGCGTTCCAACCGGCGGATATCACGGGCCGGCTGAGGATTGAACCGGGCCGGGTTTACGCTGAACAGGTGAAGATGAGGGCTTTCAATGGTGAACTTCACGGAGGGCTTGCGCTGAACCAGCTCAGGGATGGCAGTTTTTCCATGGATGTAGCCATGAATACCAGTAAAGCCGATATCACGATGATGTTCAGGCAGTTCAACAATTTCGGCCAGGATGATTTGGAGGACAAGAACCTGAAAGGTCAGCTCACCAGCAGATTGAGGATGCAAAGCAGGCTGACACCACAGCTGAAGTTCAGCATGCCCACCCTGGAAGCTGTGGGCGAGCTGGTGGTTGAGCAGGGAGAACTCATTGATTATGAGCCGATAAAGGCGCTTGCGAAGTACACAAGGCTGGATGACCTTTCCAGAATCCGTTTCAGTACCCTGAGGAATGAGATCAGGATTGTGAACGAAAAGGTGATCATCCCGGAGATGATGATCAGGAGTGATGCCGTTGACCTGTCGGTGAGCGGTTCACAAGCCTTCAGTGGTGAAATCGAATACCACATCAGGATGCTGCTTTCAGATATTCTTTCGGGTAAGGCAAAGCGTAATCCGAACCCTGAACTGCAGGCAGAGACCGATTCAAGGGGGCGCCTCACTCTTTTCCTGGTCGTGGATGGGACGGTAGCTGACCCCAGGGTGCGTTACGACCGCAGAAGCCAGCGGGAAAAAGTCCAGCAGGAAATGCAGCAGGAAAAGGAGGAGATCAAGGGGTTAATTCGAAAGGAATTTGGTACTTTTATCCGGCAAAATGATAATCCGGATGCCACACAGGGAAATTCCCGGGAGGGAGAGATTATCATCGAATGGGAAGATGATTAGGTTTTTATGCTGACAGTGAGAAATTTATGGAAATTGCTTACATCGTTGTTTTTCTTGGTATTTTAATTTTTCTATCGCATCTGTTTGATTCGATGTTCGAACGGACAAGGGTTCCGAACGCGTTTCTGTTGCTGATCATCGGGATCATTGTTGGTCCGCTGACTGCTTTGATCAAACCTTCGGATTTCGGTCAGCTGGGAGGGGTGTTTACCACCATCACACTGATCGTCATCCTGTTCGAAAGTGGCCTTTCGTTAAAATTCCAGGAACTGAAGAGAGCGATCGGCACAGCGACAGCGCTCACGGTGCTCAATTTCCTCCTTGCTATGGCTGTGATGGCAGTATTGTTCTATTACCTGACTGATTTAAAACAGATGGGGCAACAGGGGTGGACTGCAGCCTTCTTCCTGGGGGCGATACTCGGGGGTACCTCCTCAGCTGTGGTGATCCCGATGGTCAGGCAGCTCAGGCTCGGTGAGAAAGGGCAGAATGTGCTGGTGCTGGAATCGGCGTTGAGCGATGTGCTTTGCCTGGTAGTTGGCCTGGCACTTCTTGACTCCATGGAGGCGTTTGAAATTGATCTGACACCATTGTTCAATAAAATCTGGCAATCTTTCCTGTTCGCCATCCTGATCGGGATTTATGCGGGTTTATTCTGGGTTTTCGTTCACAACCGTGTCCCTAAGCTTAAGAAATCGATGTTTTCGACCTTTGCATTTGCCTTTGTGGTTTATGGGCTGACAGAATTAGCCAGTTTCAACGGCGGTATTGCTACCCTCGCTTTTGGCATTATCCTCGGTAATTCAGTCGCTTTTACCAATTCAAAGTGGATGAGGAAGTTATTTGGTCCGGACAGTAAAGGGATTGAATTTCAGGAGAAGCTTTTCTATTCTGAAATCGTCTTTATCCTGCAAACCTATTTCTTCGTTTACATCGGGATAAACATCAGGTTTGGACAACCCTCCACCTATATTATAGCCATCATTGCAATTGCCATAAACATTCTGATGCGGGTTGGCACCGTGAAGATATTGCCAAAGAAAAACCTTCTGCCGCGCGATCGTACCATTATGTCAATCATGACCCCGAAAGGGCTTGTCCCCGCAGTACTTGCTTCCATACCGCTATACCTGGGCATCCAGGGGGGAGAGCTGATCCAGGAGATGACTTACGCAGTGGTTTTTGTGAGTATCCTGGTGTG
>JAWOGX010000269.1:0-3472 GCA_046496455.1 Bacteroidales bacterium
GTGGATGCATACGCCGATAAGAAATTTGAGGGTAAGGTGGCTGAAGTGCGACTACAGCAAACAACTACCAACAATGTAGTCACCTATTCGGTAATCTTAAGTGCACACAATCCTGATAAAAAGCTGATGCCGGGAATGACCGCCAGCGCCACCATATATGTTGAAGAGAAAGACAGCGTGCTGATGCTTGCCGGAAAGGCCACGCGGTTTACGCCTGACATGGCATACATGCAAAAGCAGATGGAAAAGATGATGAAGAATGCTCCCAAAGGAACC
Source organism: Bacteroidales bacterium (assembly GCA_046496455.1). Lineage (GTDB taxonomy): Bacteria > Bacteroidota > Bacteroidia > Bacteroidales > SKPS01 > SKPS01. The sequence goes on from JAWOGX010000269.1 coordinate 277, forward strand.
ATGCCCCAGGGAGCCAACACAGGTGCCAAAACCCAGGGAAGTTTTCCTGCAACCGGCGCCGGCATGCCATCCGGTGGTTTTGGAGCATCCAATGGCACCATGCCCAAATTTCCCCAGGGAGGTTTTGGAGGTAGCATGCCAGAAGGTTTTAAGATGGTTTGGGTGAAGGACGACAAGGGTGGAATCAAGCCCAATCCCATTACAGCAGGTATTGATAATGGCACCTATGTTGAAGTGGTAAAAGGGCTTAAGGAAGGTGATGAGGTGGTCATTTCCATGAGCGATGGCAATAAAAAGAAAGAGTCGGAAAACCAGGCCCGCCGTGGACCATTCCCTTTCTAAAACAGGGATAAGCACGCACAAAAAAATGAATCATGGAAAAAACAATTATTAAAATTGCCGGTCTCAGAAAGGATTATCATATCGGAGAGGTTACCGTTCATGCCCTTCGTGGCATTAACCTGAGCATTGACCGGGGCGAATTCGTGGCTGTTATGGGTATGAGCGGATCAGGTAAATCTACCATGCTCAATATTCTGGGTTGCCTTGATGTTCCTACAAAGGGCGAATACTGGCTTGACGGGGTGGATATCAGAACACTCAGTAAAGATCAGCTGGCAAGGCTGCGAAATCAGAAGCTTGGTTTCGTGTTCCAGGCTTATAACCTGCTACCGAGAACTACCGCACTCGAAAATGTTGAACTACCGCTTTTTTACAATTCGCAGGTCAAGTCAAAGGAGCGAAAAGAACGCGCAATAAGGGCACTTGAGGCAGTAGGTCTGGCTGATCGCATGCATCACATGCCCAACCAGCTATCTGGCGGGCAGCAGCAAAGGGTGGCTATAGCCCGGTCACTGGTCAACGCCCCGGTGATGATACTTGCAGATGAGCCAACCGGGAACCTGGATACGCGTACATCATTCGAGATCATGGAACTTTTTCAGGATTTGAATGAGCGCGGAAGAACAATCGTGTATGTAACCCATGAACCTGATATTGCCCGGTTTGCCACACGGAATGTGGTTTTCCGCGACGGGCTTATTCAGCGCGAAAACATGGTGACCGATCGGCTTTATGCCAGGGATGTTCTTAAAAACCTGCCTGTTGAGAACATTGAAGAATTTGAAACGAAGTAAACTTGATTGTTATGAATTTTTCCAATTTAATCAAAATAGCGGTCAGAGCACTCGTGAGAAACCGGCTCAGGGCTGTGCTCACCATGCTCGGTATCATTATCGGTGTGGCATCTGTAATCGCCATGCTTGCCCTGGGTGAAGGATCCAAAAGAAGCATGCGCCAGGAAATGTCGAACATGGGCACCAACATGATCATGGTAATGCCCAATTTCATGCGGAGAGGTGGCGTTAGCCTGGGTAGTTCCAGTTCCATGGCGCTAAAAATGAGTGATGTGGAAGCACTCAGGAACGAGGCCCTTAACTTGGCCGCTGTTTCACCTGAGGTCAGGGCAAACGGGCAGATCATTTATGGCAACCAAAATGCCCAAACCACCATTTACGGAGCCAGCGAGGAATACATGGAAATCAGGAAACTCAATATTAAAACAGGCAGGATATTTACATCCCAGGAGGTGAAAAGTATGGCCAAGGTTTGCCTGGTAGGCCAAACTGTTATTGAGAACCTGTTTGGTGAAGGCGTTGATCCGGTAGGATTTAACATCCGGATAACAAATATCCCGTTCCTGATTATCGGTACACTGGAGGAAAAAGGAGAAAGCGGCATGGGTCAGGATCAGGATGACCTGATTGTGGCGCCATATACCACTGTACAACGCCGCCTTGCAGCCATTGACTATATAAATGGTATTTATGCCTCTGCTACAACCGAAGAAAAATCCCCGGCAGCGATTACCGAAATTGAAGAAATTCTCCGGAGAACTCATAAGTTAAACGAATCCGCTGAAAACGACTTCCGCATCATGTCGCAGTCTGAACTGATGAGTACCATGACATCAATTACGGATATAATGACGTACCTTTTGGGCGCCATTGCCGGTATATCATTACTGGTTGGCGGAATCGGCATTATGAATATTATGTTTGTTTCAGTAACGGAAAGAACCAGGGAAATCGGATTGCGTATGTCAATTGGTGGCCGCGGCAAGGATATTCTCAGACAATTTCTTGTTGAATCAATAATTTTGAGCATACTGGGCGGACTTTTGGGTATCATACTGGGTTATCTGATTGCAAAAGGAGCCGGATCGCTGATGGATACACCAGCGTATGTTCAGTCCAAAGCTGTTATTTTGGCATTCATCGTATGTTTTGCCATCGGAGTATTTTTTGGGTGGTACCCGGCACGCAAAGCAGCAAGTCTGAACCCGATTGATGCGCTCAGATACGAATAAAAGATTCTGATTATGATGTTTAAGGTACAGGGGAGTAAAATGCAGGTTTTGTTGCACATGGCCGCATGGGCAATAATACTGGGTCTTCCACTCTATTTTTTTTACAGGTGGGATGTACCCAGAGGATTTGTATGGGGTTTTTATATCAATGCCATTGTTAACGCACTCATCTTTTACAGCAATTACCTGTTGTTGATCCCACGGTTGTTTATGAAAGGGAAGAGAATCAGGTATTTTCTGGCTGCCCTGGGACTTGCAGTTGGTCTATACTTTATATCGGTTATTGCCGGTAATCTTACTTTTGAACGGTGGCAGAATAATAATCCCGGTGAACTGGAACGGCGCGAAGCAATGGAAAACCGTGATAACCACAGGCCGCCTCCGCGTACCAAACGATTGTTGCGATTGCCATACGGGCCTATGCACATATACAATTACACCTTCAACGTATTGTTCTTTACCATATTTCCGCTGGGCTTAAGGGTGCTCGAACGGCATTCCCAAATTGAAAAGCGGCAAAAAGAACTGGAAAAGGAAAAACTGAATTCTGAACTGGCCTTCCTTAAAAATCAAATCAGTCCGCATTTCTTTTTTAATACCTTGAATAACATTTATGCGCTTATAGATATCAATAAAGAGGACTCCCAGAATGCAGTGCTTAAGTTGTCGCGCATGATGCGCTACCTGCTCTATGAATCGGAAGAAGGTGAAACCAGGCTGAGTAACGAAATCGAATTCATGAATAATTCCCAGCCGACCCCGTCCAGAGCAAGGCGCTCAAGCACCACGTCCGCCTGTTCTGGCACGAGTGGGACCGCTTAAACAAAC
>JAWOGX010000359.1:0-9598 GCA_046496455.1 Bacteroidales bacterium
GAAGATCGCGCAGTGTCTCCGGGATGGTGTTTTCGGCGCGATGGAGCGTAAGCAGCACATACGCATCCGGGGTAAGCCCAAGCTGCTGCACGAGTGTGCGTTCGGCGGCCAACGGCGGATATCGTGTTTGTTGAAGTTGAAACTGTTGGGGAGACCCTCGCGATTGGTGAATCTTTCGGTACCATCGAGGCAGTAAAGACAGTGAGTGACATGTTTATGCCTGTCAGTGGCGAGATCACAGCGTTTAATGAAGCGCTGGAATCAACCCCTGAACTGATCAACAAAGACCCATACGGTGAAGGTTGGGTAATCAGGCTGCACATTGACAATGTTGATGAACTTGACAACCTGTTGTCAGCAGACGAATACGCAAACCTGATCGGTGCCTGATGATCAGGTTCCGCTGGGGACTGATGCTTGTCTGCTGGTCGCTGCTCATCCTTTTCGCGACGCTTTATCCAGGCAACCGGTTACAAAGTTTCAGCGGAATTGCCTTTCTTTTCAGGACCGATACCCTGGTCCATTTCATCCTCTTTGCTGTGTTTGCACTCCTTCAGACAGCCTGGCACCGTAGTGGTAAGCGCATCACATCATTCAGCAATATGGCTCTGGTCATAATTCTTTCCGGCATAATCTTTGGTTGTTTGACTGAGTTACTGCAATCATTTTTGCCTGTCCAGCGGGATGCCTCCTGGAGCGATTTTCTTGCCGACATAGCAGGCGTTTTAACAGGATTTGCAGCCGGGATAACCCTCTTCCGGAAGCAAATTGGGCAAAGGAACTGATGCAGGCAGATTTTTGTGAATAAAATGTTGAAATAAATATTATTTGTAACTTTGCCGCGTTAAGTGGTATAAAGCCAAAAAACGGAGAAAAAAGTCATGGAAGCAAAGAAAAATCCACGCGTTGACCTTGAAAAGAAACGTACGCTGTTCGTACAAATCGGGCTCCTGGTCTCCCTCTCTTTCGTATTGTTCGCTTTCGAACTGAAACAATACGATAAGCCCGGTATGGTTCTTACAAGTGTTGCAGCCAGCACCGACCTTGAAGAGACGGTCATTCAGACCGAGCGTCAGCAGGAACTGCCCCCGCCTCCACCGCAGCAGATCACTACCGTGCTGGAAATAGTAGATAACAATCAGGACATCTTTGATGAGATTGAAATCAACATCGAAGCCACCAAAGAAACCTTGCTGCAGGATTATGCCCCTCCCACCCAAAAAGAACAGGAACAAGAAGAAGAGATCATATACCAGGTGGTGGAAGAGAATGCCAGCTTCAAGGGGGGAACCGAAGCCCTGTTCAACTGGCTTGGTGCTAATCTCACTTACCCAACCACAGCAAGGGATGCCGGTATTGAAGGGATTGTATATGTGCAGTTCGTGGTAGAAAAAAATGGTGCCATTACCAATGTTGAAATCAAGCAGAGCAGCCTTGGCGGTGGATGCGAAGAGGCAGCCGTGGCAGCCGTTAGCAAGATGCCAAACTGGAACCCCGGGAAACAGCGAAACCGCCCCGTAAGGTCCATCTTTATCCTGCCGGTCCACTTTCAGCTCGCCAAATAAGATTGTAAACAATATTTCTTGAAAGCGTACAGCACATGTACGCTTTTTTTTGTCCAAACCTTTGGATATGAATCTTTAAGGTATGATTTATGCATGGATGCGGATAAGTTTTCTTTCATTCACCTCAAACATTATTTGTCATGGAAAGGAAAAACTTTTTTCGCAGGGATCCGCAAAGCAAACGGGTCATCTTTTTTCAGATCGGGCTCCTGGCAGCCTTCTCTATCGTGCTGACCGCATTTGAACTGAAACAGTCTGAGAAGCCGTTCATCTTGCTGACCGGTACAACCGCAGGGACGATGCTCTCAGACACAATCATCAACACCAGGCAGGAGCAGCCCAAAACACCCCAGCCGATGAGACCCACACCCACCGTTATTGATATTGTGGACAATACGACCGATATTACGGGTGACATCGACATCAACGTAGACATCATTCCCGGTAAAGAGCTGCCACGCTATGAACCCCCAAAAGGTCGTGAAGAAAAAGAGGTGCCCGATCCACCCATTGAACCTTTCCCCGATGTTTACGCCAGTTTTAAGGGTGGTGAAGAAGCATTGTATGCGTTCCTGGGCAAAAACCTGGTCTACCCGTTCCCCGCAAAATCGGCCAGGCTGGAAGGTACTGTGCATGTCCGTTTTGTGGTTGAAGAAGACGGTTCCATCACCAATATTGAAGTGGCCCAGGGTGGTATCGGCGGAGGATGTGAAGAGGCTGCCGTTGATGTCGTGAAAAAAATGCCGTCCTGGAATCCGGGCAAACAAAGAAACCGACCAGTAAGATCCTGGTTCATCCTTCCCATAAAATTTGAACTGATCAATTAAACATCCGGGAACCCAGGGGTGCCCCTGCTGAAAGTCAGATAATCATCCCCGCCCCTACGGTATTGTTGGTTCCCTCCTCAATCAGGATCACGCTTCCGGTATTTCGGTTCTCCTTATAGCTGTCGTAGAAAAAAGGAATTGTTGTCCGGACCTTTATCCTTCCGATATCATTCAATCCGATGTGCTTATCCTCCTCAAGCCTGTGGAGATTATCGATATCAACCTTATACAATATTTCCCTGATGATGCAACGTGCTTCCCTCGTGGTATGCCGGATGATATACTTCCCGTTGGGCTGCAAAGGGCGCTCACCCATCCAGCAGATCATCATGTCAATATCCTGACCGCTGGTGGGCTGATTGTTTTCTCTTACAATCATATCTCCTCTGGAAATATCGATCTCATCTTCCAGTCTGATAGAGGCGGACATCGGAGGAAAGGCATAGTCCACCGGTCCATCATAGGTGTCAATAGCTTTGATCCGGCTCACGAAACCTGAAGGGAGCACCATCACCTTATCCCCCGGTTTGAAAACCCCACCGGCTACCCTACCTGCATAGGCACGGTAATCGTGGAATTCGTCCGTTTGTGGCCTTACCACATACTGGACAGGAAACCTGCAGTCTACAAGGTTCTCATCACTGCTGATATGCACATTCTCGAGATAATAGAGCAAGGTGGGCCCCTGGTACCACGGCATATTTTCCGAACGATCCACCACATTGTCACCCTTCAGGGCAGAGATAGGTATGAAACGGATATCCTGCACCTCAAGGCGTGATGCAAAGTTTTTGAAGTCTTTCATGATCTGCTCGTAAACCTCCCGGCTGTAGTCGACCAGGTCCATCTTGTTGATGCAAAGCGCAACATGGGGGATCTTCAGCAGTGATGCAATGAAGCTGTGTCTTTTGGTTTGTTCGATGACCCCTTTGCGTGCATCAATAAGGATGATGGCAAGATTGGCCGACGAGGCTCCGGTGACCATATTCCTGGTGTACTGGATATGCCCCGGGGTATCTGCAATGATGAATTTACGTTTCGGCGTAGCAAAATAACGATACGCGACATCAATGGTGATGCCCTGTTCCCTTTCAGCCCTCAGGCCATCAGTAAGCAGGGCCAGGTTCATCACATCTTCACCTAACCTTTCACTGGCCACCCTGATGGCTTCAAGCTGATCCTCGAATATTGACTTGCTGTCATAAAGCAGTCTCCCGATCAGGGTGCTTTTGCCATCATCGACGCTGCCGGCAGTGGTGAACCGCAGCAACTCCATATCGAGATATCCCTTATTCTTTTCCGTAAACATTGTGGTTTTGTTTTAATCCGGTTATCGGTCCTTATCAGAAATAGCCCTCTTTCTTGCGATCTTCCATTGCGGCTTCCGACCGCTTATCATCGGCTCTTCCTCCCCTTTCTGTAACCCTGGTGGCTGCGATTTCATCAATGATATCCTCAAGGTTGTTGGCAGAAGAGAGCGTCAAACCAGTACATGAAATATCCCCGATGGTGCGGCATCTAACCTGCCTCTTCTCTACCTTTTCGCCTTCTTTCAGTTTCATAAAGGGCGCAGCTGCCAGCCAAACACCATCACGACAGAACACCTCCCTCTCATGGGTGTAATAAATCCCGGGGATAGGGATATTGTCCATATAGATATACTGCCAGATGTCCATCTCCGTCCAGTTGCTCAGTGGAAAAACCCTGAAGTGTTCCCCTGTCCTCTTTTTTCCGTTGAACAGATTCCACAGTTCAGGTCGCTGGTTCTTTGGGTCCCATTGTCCGAATTCATCGCGGTGTGAGAAAAAACGCTCCTTGGCACGCGCTTTCTCCTCATCCCTGCGGGCCCCTCCCAGGGCAACATCAAACTTGTATTGTTCGATGGTATCAAGCAGGGTGGTGGTTTGCAGCACATTGCGGCTGGCTTCGGGACCCGTCTCTTCCACAACCCTCCCCTGATCGATCGATTCCTGCACCGAACCTACAATAAGCTTTACGCCAAGTTCCCTGATCAGTTTGTCCCTGAAAGTGATGGTCTCCTCAAAATTATGGCCCGTATCAATATGAAGCAGGGGAAACGGAATCCTTGCAGGCCAGAATGCCTTTCTTGCAATATGAGCCATCACAATGGAGTCCTTACCGCCGCTGAACAGCAGCACCGGTCGCTCAAACTGAGCAGCCACCTCCCTGATCACGAAGATGGACTCCGCCTCCAGAATTTTCAGATGGTTCAGGATATAGGTCTGCATGGTCAATGTTAATTATTGGTTATCGGTTAAATATAGATGGTGATTCGCCTGAATTTGATCCAGGGGATGATCCTCCTGAGCATGTATTTCGCGGTTTTCTCAATAGACCAGAAGTCTGTGCGCACCTCTATGGCGGGATTGAGCGGCGGCTCAAACACACTGTCGATACCGGTGAAGTTGGGGATCAAACCCTTTCTTGCTTTGGCATAAAGCCCCTTCACATCACGTTGTTCGCACACCTCCAGGGGAGCATTTACATACACTTCGATGAAATTCTCCGGCCCGATGATTCCCCTGGCCATATCACGCATCTCCCTGGTCGGACTGATAAATCCGCAAATCACAATGATGCCGCTGTCCATAAAAATTTTTGCAACTTCAGCAATCCTCCTGATGTTCTCCTTACGATCTTCTATGGAATAGCCAAGATCTTTGCATAACCCCTTCCGCACAATATCACCATCGAATATCTTGGTAAAATAACCCCTCTTCCGCAATTCATTCTGTACCACCAGGCTCAGGGTGGTCTTGCCGGCCCCGGACAATCCGGTCATCCAGATGACCTTGGGGGTCTGCTTCACAAGAAAACGCCTGCGGCTCCTCCTGATGAAGTCGTTGAAGTCTGTAAAGAGGTTATCGTGCCGCTGTATCTTGATCATTGTTCGGAAAGTTGTCTTTATTGCCCAGAAATATACCTGATCTATAGGTTTTATTACTTTTGCGCAAAAGTAGGGAATTTTCCTCATTTACTGCAAAAAGGCTTATCATTGTCTTAAATAACAGCGCTATGGAAGGAACAACCCCAGAGATCCGCAAGCTGACTGAAGCATCCCGCAACCAGCTGGACACCATGGAATCGTACAGGCACATCTTCGGCATGATTGATCTGACCACGCTGGAGGGGACTGATGAACCGGGAACAGTGATGCATTTATGCCAACAGGCTTTGGTTTACCGTGACAGTCTGCCGGGTCATCCGCATGTTGCTGCAATATGTGTTTATCCTGTATTTGCCGCTGATGTTTCGAAACATTTACGGGGCAGCGGGATCCGGACTGCGTGTGTTGCCGGTGGATTCCCTTCAGGGCAGATGCCCCTGGCACTGCGCCTGGAAGAGTGTCGCTACGCCATGGATGAAGGGGCTGAAGAGATAGACATGGTAATCAGCAGGGGTCGGATACTTTCAGGGGACGAGGATTTTGTGCGGAGGGAGATACGTTCCTTTGCGAAGGTCTGTGACGGGAGGGCGCATCTCAAGGTGATCCTTGAGACGGGTGAACTGCGTGAAGAGCAATTCGTCAGGAGAGCATCAAGGATTGCACTGGAGGAGGGGGCGGACTTTCTGAAGACCTCAACCGGCAAGGTTCAGCCGGCCGCAACCCTGGAAGCTTTTTGCTGGATGCTTGAAGAGATCGCACATTATCACGGAGAAACCGGGAAGGCAACGGGAATCAAGGCTGCCGGCGGGATTGCAGAGCCCGGGGATGCACTGGACTATTACCTCCTGACCCACGCGATGCTTGGCAAAGAGTGGCTGACCCCCGAAAGGCTTCGTTTCGGGGCTTCGCGGCTGGCCGGCAAGCTTGCCAACTTACTCACAGCACCATAAGGTTGCAACCCCTGACTTCGCTGCCATCAAATCTCCCAAGGACTTCAAATTCCCCGCCGGGATGTTGCCTGCCAAGGTCCTGGGTGGCAAGGAACGAACAACTGTTCAGGTTTGCCAGATCAATCACATTGATGGCGCCGGTCTTGCCGGGTGTAACCAGGGTGCGGGGGTCATTGATTTCGCGGAAAGCCACTTTCATCCAGGGCGGGGTCACAAAGAGTCCATCGGCGGCAGACCAGGCCTGTGAAAGCAATTCTGTCATCCCGTATTCCCCGGCAACGGATTCAAGACCCAGTTTCTCTTTCAGGATACTGTGCAACTCCTCACGGATCATCTCCCTGCGCCTCCCTTTCATTCCACCGGTCTCCACCACGGTTAGGCCGGGAAACTGTTCATCCGTCCATGCTGCAAAATCGAGCAGGGCAAAGGTGACTCCGATGAGGATGGTACGACCCTCCAGGGCCAATGAGGATTTCAGTTCTCTTTCAAGTGCAGGAAAATCATCGAGGAAAAACCCCCCGGCACCGGATTGGGTTTCCCTGATCAGATGATCTGCCATATAAACCAGCGAAGACCCCTCCCGTTCAAGATATGATGGAAGAAGGGCAAAAATCCGGTACTGCGTTATCTCTCCGAAAAACAACCTGAACCCTTCCAGAAAGCTTCGCCGATAGAGGGACGGGGCACTAACCGTATGCCGGGATACAGCAGCACCTGTAGTACCGCTGCTCAGAAAAGTGACCGCCTCTTCTGCAGTGCGTGAATTGGTCAACACCTGGTGATCCCTGAAAAAACCCACCGGAAGGAAAGGTATGCCGGCTGTTGCCGCAACAGAATCAGGAGTAGCCTGGTTGAGGTCAGCAAAAGTGCGGTACAGCAGGTTGTTGTCGTACTGATGCCGGAATACTTCCAGGGCCAGAGCCTCAAATGCATCATCCGTGGAGATGCTGAAGACCCGTTCAATAAGCGATTCCGCCCCTTTTACATTGAGATCCGGCTGTTTCCTGACAGACATGGTTGCTGCTGTGTGGTGATAGTTTTGTAATTTAGCGCTAAAATTAAAACAAAGCGGGGAGTAAATCCGTTTCTATCCCGAAAAATGAAACATACCGGCATTAACATATTGCTGTCTGGCACCCTGCTTCTTCTGGGAATCGTCTCTGGTTGCACCAGAAACTACGATTATCCCCCTGAGCCGGTGCTGAAATTCAAGGAATTCATTTATGTCGAAAACGACAGCGGTGACATAGAGAAGGGAATACTGGTGCTTGAGTTCACCGATGGTGACGGCGACATAGGGCTCGACCAGGGCGACACACTTCCCCCTTACCATCACAGCGGTGAATACTATTACAACTTCTTCATCGACATGTACACCAAACACGATGACAAGTATTTGCCGGTCATTTTTCCTGACTCCACCTACACATTCAACAGCCGTATCCCTCCGATTGTCTTCAACGGGAAGAGCAAAGCGATCAAGGGAGAAATCGAATACACCTTCGATATGCTGATTATGAAGCCTTTCCTGCAATCAGATACCATCCGGATCAATACCTTTATCGTTGACAGGGCACTCCACAAGAGCAATGTGGTGATCACCCCTGACATCCCGATTCTGTAAGTCCACATTTCTTCATTGAAATAGTCAGGGAAGTAGCGTAATTTTGCTCCAAATTGGCATTGGGTGAAAAAAGACCTGTTCAGCAAGAGGCGTATATTTTTCAGGGTGTTGTTCATCCTGGTCTGGGCAGCTTTCACCATAAGGTTGTTTTCGATACAGGTACTCAGCGACAGATACAAGATCTCATCAGCCAATATTTCGATCCGCGAGGAGGTGATGATTCCTGCCCGCGGGGTGATTTTTGACCGGAACGGCAAAACGCTGGTTCAAAACCTTCACTCTTTTGATTTGATGGTAACAGCGGTAGAGGTGAAGGCTTTTGACACCCTGCTTTTATGCGAAATCCTTGACATAGATCCTTTGGCCGTCAGGGACAGGATCCAGGAAAACCTCAAGGATCCCTACCTCAGTGTGAACCCATTCCCACTTGACAAACAAGTGACTCAGGAGCGAATCAACATGCTGAAAGAGATTCTTTTCAGGTTTCCCGGTTTCAAAATTCAGGAGAGGACCCTCCGGGACTATCCTGACAGCCTGGCAGCACACACACTGGGGTATATCGGTGAAGTGGATCTGAAAAAGACCCAGGAGGACCATTACTATCTGCCCGGGGATTATATCGGGATCAGTGGTGTGGAAAAATCGTATGAAGAGATCCTCAGGGGCAAGAAAGGGATCAGTAAAATTCTGAAAGACAAATTCAACCGCAACCAGGGACCATACCTTGGGGGGCAGGAAGATATAGAGGCGATTTCGGGACAGGATCTGTTTCTTTCCCTGGATGCAGAGTTGCAAAAATACGGTGAGTTGCTGATGCAGAACAAGATTGGCAGCATTGTGGCCCTGGAGCCCTCTTCGGGGGAAATTCTGGCGTTGGTGACCAGCCCCACCTATAACCCTAACCGACTGAGTGGGCGGGCGAGGGCTGCGAATTACAAAATCCTGCTGGAAGACACGTACAAGCCATTGATGAACAGGGCATTGCAGGCACAATACCCACCCGGTTCCACTTTTAAGATTGTCAATGCCCTGATTGGTGAGCAGATGGGTGTATTAAATGCCGAAACCCGTTATCCCTGTGGCGGAGCGTTCCATCTCGGCGGGCTTACAGTCCGTTGCCACGGGCACGCTTCACCCCTTGACCTGTCCCAGTCTATTCAGCATTCCTGCAATACCTATTATTGCTGGGCTTTCCGCGATATGATCGACAAAAACAACTTCCCTTCGACCAGGACGGGCTTTGAAGTGTGGCGTCACCATGCCCTCAGTTTTGGCCTGGGGACCAGGTTCAACAGTGACCTGCCTTACAGTTATACCGGAAACATCCCTACTGCAGAACATTACGACAAGTTGCACGGGAAAAACCGGTGGAAAGCACTTTCCGTGATTTCACTGGCCATCGGACAAGGGGAAATCCTGATGACCCCTGTCCAGTTGGCCAATCTCGCGGCCATTGTTGCCAACAAGGGTCATTACTACACCCCCCACATCGTGAAAGCGATCGGGGACAAAGACAGCCTGAACAAGACGATGATGAAGCGCTATCAAACCACCATCGACGAGAAATGGTTCGAACCGGTAGCCAAGGGGATGCGTGATGTGGTGGTGGCGGGGACGGCCCGCAACGCCCATATTGACGGGATTGCCGTGTGCGGCAAAACAGGCACTGCACATACGCAATACGCCTGGCGAGGCTGTTTGGCAGCGTTCTTTTCACGACCATA
>JAWOGX010000284.1:0-5069 GCA_046496455.1 Bacteroidales bacterium
TGATATAGGCAGGAGATGAGGCAAAGACCGGTTGGAGGTGCATCGGTTTCCAGATGTGGCGCGATTCAATGTTGTCTTCTGCCAGTTTGTTCATGATGTCCAGATGGTTGATTCCCCCTGTTTTTTGCGGGTCAACGGTGATACAGGTGAGCCAGCGGTTTGAGAAAGCCCCTTCCGGTTCAGGAAGGAACCCAATCCCGTCATTTCCGGCAAACAGTTCACGGTACCAGTCATAAACTTTCCGGCGTGCTTCCACCCTCTGGTCCAGCACCAGGAGCTGTCCCCGCCCGATTCCTGCCACGATATTGCTCATCCTGTAATTGTATCCGATGTGGCTGTGCTGGTACCACGGTGCGTTGTCGCGCGCCTGGGTCGAAAGGAACCTGGCATGCCTGATAAACTCTTCATTGTCTGAAAGAAGAGCCCCTCCCCCTGAAGTCGTGATAATCTTGTTGCCATTGAACGAAAGGACACCCATGACCCCAAAGGTTCCGGTGGCTTTTCCGCGGTAGTGGCCGCCAAGTGACTCCGCTGCGTCTTCAATCACCGGAATCCCATGCCGTTCCGCAATTTCCATCAGCAGTTCCATTTTTGCCGGCATACCGTAAATATGTACCAGGATGATTGCTTTTGGCTTTCTTCCGGTGGCACGGATCCTTGTTTCGATCGCTTCTTCAAGCAGTGCCGGGTCCATATTCCAGGTGTCCGCCTCAGAATCCACAAATACCGGAACGCCACCCTGGTAAACAATCGGGTTCACGGAGGCCGAAAAGGTGAAAGCAGAAACAATCACCTCATCCCCCTGTTGCACACCCAGGTTGATCAATGCCAGATGGATGGCTGCCGTGCCTGACGAAACGGCCGCTACATGCGCCACCCCCAGCTTTTTAGCGAGCTCCTGCTCAAATCCATCTACATTGGGTCCGATGGGGGCAATCCAGTTCTGGGCAAAGGCTTCATCGATATAAGTGCGTTCCAGCCCGCTCATGTGGGGTGAAGAGAGGTAGATCCTGGGTTTCATGGCTATTTTCTGTGCATTAATGTTTGAATGATAATCCTGATATCCCGGATCAGGCTCTGTTGGTGGTAATACTCCAGGTTGATCCTCACCTTGTCAGGGAAGACCACTTCGTCGTTGTAGCGCTGCGGATCCTCCACCGCAGTAAGGAGCTCCTCCTCGTTGGCATATTTCAGTGTGGCCGGACCCGTGATCCCCGGCCGAAGCTTCAGGATCAGCCGGTCTTCCCCTTCAAGCCGGTCGGCATAGCCCGGCACGTCAGGACGGGGCCCTACAAAACTCATCTGCCCCAGCACAACGTTCCACAGCTCCGGCAGTTCATCAAGCTTGTATTTTCTCAGGAATGCACCCGTAGGTGTGATACGGACGTCCCCCTTTACACTCACGGTATTACGCCCGTCGTTCCTCCGCATCGTCCGGAACTTCACCATCCTGAATAGCTTTCCGTTCCGCCCGACACGCTTTTGTATGAAAAACACCGGTAACCCGTCACGCAACAGTATGATCAGGCTCACCACCACCAGCAACGGCAATACCACCACCAGCCCAATGATGCCAAAAACCCTGTCGAAGATGTATTTCGTAATCCGGTTCATCCGAAATGTAAAGAGCCCCAAAATTAAGGAGAATCTGATTGCCATGAACCCCCAATCCTCAATCCGCCCTTCGGCAAGCTCAGGGACCACCCTTCGGCAAGCTCAGGGACCACCCTTCTGCAAGCTCAGGGACCGCCTATCTGCAATCTTCAATCTATGCCCCCTTCTTCCATCGGGAACATCTCCCTTTTCTCCTCTTTGGTTCTGATGCCGAAGTTGTAACGGATATTGATGCCGAAGCGGCGGGTGTCGGCATACCGATCGCCAAAGGCGCTGATCGATCCCTGGTTGAGTTCAAATGCAGTCACCATTGTGCCGAGCAGGTCACGGGCATTCAGGGTGACCTGAAGCTTCTTTTTGAAAAAGGTTTGATGTAAACCGATATTCAGCATCCCAAAGGTTTTAAGCTCATAAAAATTGTAGTTCCCGTTGTGCATCAGGAATCCATTTGCAGTAAGCCTGGTTTCTTTGAACAGCTTGAGGGAATGGAAGGTAAAAAACCGCCAGCTCCCCCTGGTGTAATTGAGGGGCTGGTTTTCGTACAGCCCGTTGTATTCGTTGAGGTTGTACTGTGCCCCCAGGGCAAAGAAATATCTCTTCCCCGGCGGGATACCCACCAGTCCGCGGAGGTAGGTCTCATAGCTTTTCCCGATATTGTCCCAGGTACGGATGGCCGACTTCTCCGGGGAGTCGTCCCGGTAAACGACAGGGGTGAAGATATCGGTGGTGTAATTCCGCCCGATGGCGAAGACAGGAAAATCGTTGAAACTGATGTTCATTTCGACGTTTTCTGTGAACTGCGGTTTCAAAGCCGGATTACCTGTTTCATACATAAACTGGTCGATAAAGCGAACAGCAGGGTTGAGGCTCTGGTAGCCAGGGCGGTTGATGGTTTTGCGGTAAATGAGGTATCCCAGAAGCTCAAAATCACCCATCGAGAAAACCTTCCTGCTCAGGTACACGTAAGGAAACCAGTCTGCCCTGTTGACCACAAAACTGGTATCAGCGGGCCGTTGCTGCCGCCCTTCCATCCAGGTGTGTTCCATGCGCACGCCGGTTTTCAGCAGGAAATCTCCCGGCAACTTCCTGGAAGCCTGGGCATAGGCTGCATTAATCCTTTCGCTGTACCGGAAGGTGTTCGTACGGAGCATATCGGGTTCCTTGATGCCGGCGTTCTCTATGCTGAAGAAATCGGCATCGCTGTCGTACTCCTGCCAGGCACTCTTGCCGCCGGTCTCCAGTTTTATGCTGTAAGGGAGTTGCCAGGTGAGATCCGACTGAAACTGGATGAAATGCCTGACCTGAATGTTGTCACCCAATCCAATGAGGGAATAGGGGAAAGGGAACAGGTATTCCGTCGTGTTCTCCTGTGTGCCCGAGCTGTGATTAAAGCTGTAGCTGAATTTGGTATCCCATTCATTGCCTGTCGTATCGGGCTTCCAGTTGAGCCCCAGATCCTGCTGGATGCTGACGAATTGGTTTTCGCTGGCTACGGTGTTGTCGCTCTGAAGGAGCTTTTCCAGTTCGGAGGTCTGTATGATGTTGCTGTTGTCTCCCGCCGAAGTGCGGCCGCTGAGACTGAGGCGCCCGTCGTAGCTTAAACTCAGCCTCTCTTTCAGATCGTAATTGATGCCGTAGCCCACATAGCTGTTGTTGTTTTTATTGCGTGTGTTCGCTGCCTGAACCAGGAAGGTGTCGGGCTGCATCACCCGGGTGGCATTGATCTCCTCCAGCATATCGTTGAATCCGAAGTTGGTATTCAGGTACATGGTGCTCTTGTCGCTGCTGTTGTTTATGGTGAACCCTGCATAGCGGTTCCCGTATTTCCCCTGGTTCATCCCTCCGTTCACCGATCCGAAACGCCCTATCTTCACCCCTTTTTTCAGCACAATGTTGATGATGCCGCCCGAACTGGCCGCGTCATATTTGGTGGAGGGTGTACGGAGCACCTCGATCCGCTGCACACTGCCCGGCGGAAGGCTCCTGAGGATGGTATTGATATCCTGGTTGCTCATCTTCTGCTCCCGCCCGTTGATGTAGACCACTGCCGGGGTGGCGCTGTTGAGGTAAATGCCCCCGTCCTGGTCCACAAAAAGCCCCGGCGTAGCCTCAAGCACCTCCAGGGTGTTCGTGCTGGTATTGGCGATCGGTTCCGGATCGATAATCATCTTGTCGTCCTCCTGGGTGATCAGAGGGCGCCTGGCCGTTACAGTGATAGCATCCAGCTCACTCACTTTGTCAGTAAGCAGAAAATCAAATTCCCACCGTCCCTCTTTTACCACAATGGTTTTTTCGACAGCCTGGTAACTGATATGACTTACCCGTACAAAATACATCCCCTGTGCAGCTTTGTCAAAAACAGCGATCCCGTTCCCATTGGTGAAGGAATTGGAATGCACGGAATCGGGTAGTTGTATCAGGCTCACCGATGCCCCCGGCAATGGCAGCCGTTTGCCATCCTTCACACTGATACTGAGGGATTGGGCATGGATTATAGGAAAAAAGGCAAAAGTCAGCAGAAATAATAGGAAGTATCCTTTCAGATATCTCATCTGTTGGTGTTTTCTTGATCATTCAGTAACCGGCAAAGATACAAAACCAATTGCAGATCAGAAAGATTCCTCTCTTACTTTGGAATCCCATATCCATTGGTCAGTCACGCGTGAATGACTATATTGAATGGATCTCAGTTTATTTCAGCACGATCTGCTGGGATTTTTCTCCAAAAAACACTATCTTTATAGCCTTAAATAAATAAGCCATGAAATCAACCATTCAACGGTATGCCGGGAAATTTTCACTGCTGATCCTGGTTTCCTCGATCTTGTTTTCCTGCGTGCCTGCCAGGAAATATACCGATGCCAGAACCTCCCTTGAGCAATGCATGGGGGAGAACCTCACCCTTCGGGAAGAGCAGGCCAGGTTGCTGGAGCAGTTGAAACTGAGCGAAGAACAATTGGTATATACAACCAGGGACATGGATAACCTCCGGCGCGACACGGCCCGCCTGGTTTCTTCCCTCGAACTGGAAATCATGAAAAACAACCAGTTCAACCAGACTTATGAGCTATTGCTGCAGAAGAACAAAGAGTTACTGGCCGATAACCGCTACCAGACGGAGAAGATATCGGCTGAACTCTCGTTAACACAGGAGCAATTGATCAGGAAGGAAGATGCGCTGAAGAAGCTGGAGGCGGAATTGCTGCTGATGCAGAAAGAGCTGACGGCCACGGAAGCAAAGCTCAACCAGAAAGAGCTGTCGTTGAATACCATGAAGGAGGGGTTGGACAAGTCGCTGGGTGAGCTTGAAGCATCGCAGAAGGAGCTGCTGGAGAAGCAGCAGCGTCTGATGGAGCTTCAGCGGGTGGGAAAAGCGCCTAGGTATGGCGCTTTTCCACCCTCTTGTAATAGAGGAACATCCGCACGATCTCGTCGCTTTGGTACTTGGCGAGGAT
>JAWOGX010000291.1:0-4372 GCA_046496455.1 Bacteroidales bacterium
GAAGCCAAGGGCACTTTTGGTCTGGATTTTTGCAGCTGCCGTACCCGACTGTACCACAGCAGTCTCCCTGGTGACAGTGAACGTCCCCAGGGAGGCGGTAGTGGGGTTGGGGGAGTTCCAGCTGTTGGGTTCGGCATAATTGCCGGTCTGGGTCCAGGTCTCAAAGCTTCCGTTTGGCATCTGCTGAGCGAACAGGGGAAGGCTGAATGTAAAAATGATAAGAAGTATTGCAATCCTCATAAATTGGTTTTTTGAGAGTAGTTTACCCAATGAACAGAAATTTCATCAGAAAGGTTCATCAGTTTGAAAGCATACTAACTATTTTGGAACAGATGCCTTGATGTCCCGACCATATTGAATGATCTCACTGACCAAAGGATTCGTGATTTCAAAATCACGCTCTCTGAAAGGATGCGGCTCAATCCGACTATCGATTGTCCTTCTTAATCTCATTAATTCACGTTGTATTTCAATCAGATTGTTGAAATCCTTTAAAACGACGGCTATATCTATATCACTGTCCTTGTGATAATTGCCTCGGGCGTAAGAACCAAATAGAATCACTTTTATCAGTTCATATTTTAAACTGATAGCATTGGCATACTGAGCTGCAACAGTTATAGCCTCTTTTTGATCCATGATCGAATGATTTTGATTCTCTCTATCCAGATTTTTGTGTATTCATGCGTGCAGAGATGAAAAAACTCTTTTTTATAATCGTCATATCTGGCATTGATATTAAACGATGTTATTTCATCCAGCCAGTCGGCATATTCATCAGACATCTCTAAACCAATTAATTCAGCCAATCTGAAGAGATTATGAGTAAAAGGAGCATGTTCATTTTTGTGTTTAACATAGAGTGCTTTAAGTAATTTTTCAATTGAGATATGCCCTAAGAATAATGACCAGCTGTATGATTTTGAGTCGTATAAGGATAGCATTGTTTTAAAATCATCTTCTGATGTTTCAGTCCAGTGTTTGACTATCCTGTTAAAATCAGGTTGTAACTTGCCGTTGTTCATAAGTACTTGTTCTTGATAGTCAAAAAATCAATTAGCTTTTTAGTCATAAGACATTATAAAGAGTTCTATTAAAAGATTAATTTGTGTTTTATACTTGATAGCACAAATATAAACAAAAGAATCAATGGGGAAGCCATTAGATACCTGTATCTTTAAATAGGATCATCATCGGCCGGAGAATGAGTGCAGACTATTATCGTTCTTCCATAATACACCGGACCGAAACGCCCAGTTCTATGTTGCCGGATTGTGAGTAAATGCCCCCGTTGTCAGTGTGAAGATAACGGAACGGCACCCATTTGATCGCTTTGGCATCGTCGGGGGCGACACCCAGGTAGGCTAAGAGCCCCATGTGGCCGAAGATCCCGTCCAGACTGCGAAAGCCACCTGGCCGCGCTGTAAAGCCGGTCTCATTGGTGCCAGTATTCCCCGGTGTCCAATACAGGGCACCTGCCTCCTTGAGCTTATTTCCGGCAACCTCTTTCCCCCCCAGGTATTGGATCAGAACCTGCCAATCGGTTTCGAACGGCACACGCCAGCCCTGCGGACAGAGCTTGCCTGTCTGCATTGCGTGACTGTTGTAAAGCGCACCGAAAATATCACCGTAAATGGTCTTGTTGTTCCAGAACCAGCAATAACCCGGGGTGGCGAGCATTTTCCATTCAGCATTGTCCGTAACCAGAGGAATTCCCGATCCGTCACTGTACCTGGTGGTCTTCAGGTTTTCGGCCATCCACACCTGCGTGCCGATGGTCACTGCCTTGTAAATATTGCCGTCGGCATCCGTTACGGTGATGGCAGGGGTTGAGGCAGCTGTCGTAAATGAAATTTTTTTGCCATAACCGGTGCCTGCCTTATTGGTGGCATAAGCCCTGAGATAGTAGGTGGTGTTGCCGGATAAACCGTTCATGTGGCTGCTGAAACTGCCGGTGGTATTGTTGTCTGTTGTAAAAAAGTCTGCAAGGGTTGGATTCGGAGAGGTACTCCAGACAATTCCGCTTGCCATGATCGTTGCACCGCCATCCGAAAGGATTTTACCTCCGGATGTAGCCGATGTGTCTGTAATAACGACCACTTCCGATGTCTCCACCTCCGGAATTTTTATATGAACAGATGGTGTATCCAGGCAACCAGCTGTCAACAATAAAATGAAAATCAATGCGATAAAACCGGGAAACATTATCCGTTTGTGATTCATCTTCAGGATCGGCTTGTTTTTATCGGTGATGAAGCGTAAAAATAGTCAGAAAATCATTTCGAATTACTTCTGACGCTTCTTTGCTTTCAAAACGCTGTTGGCAGCAAGCTTTCCGGTGAGAATGGACATCGGGACGCCTGCCGGGCTGTATGCCCATTGCCCCGCCTGGTAAACCGACGGCAAGGGTGTCTTTACAGAGCGGTCGGCGATCTGAATCCTGTTCACTACCGGCATCTCTTCCCTGAACTCCCACCCCACGATAGCCCCCTCTGAGCTGGCAATCCTGTTTGCAATACTTAACGGGGAGAATGAGAACCGGGATGTCACCTTGTCCTTCAGCAATGGGAATACCGATTCTGAGATCACTTTCAGCACCCGTTCCTCGATTTCGGGGATCATCTCTTCTAGCCACCCCGACTCCCGGATCTTCTGAAACAGCTCATGCTTTGCAAGAAAACTGATGATCAACCCTGTCTTGCCGGGTGGCGTCAACGAGCTGTCCTTCAAACCAGGAATGGATATCTCAAAGGTATTCAGGGCGATAAACCTGTCGAGCCAGGCGTTGACCTCCTCTTTGCTTCTTTCCGAAAAGGTGTTGATCAATTCGTTGAGCTCACTCCGGTGTGTTTCTCCCAGCCCCTGCCTCGAAGGGGTGTAGAAGAAGTGCCCGTGGGCTATCTTCCCGAAACTTTCCATTGGCTCATCAACCTGGAGAAACAGCGTGAAGACCGATTCGCCCCCCTTATGCTGCAGCATGTTTTGCTTTGTCTTCCCGAACCTGTTTCTGACTTCCTGTGGCAATTGCTCCGTTTCTGCGATCCGGTAAAGGGTTTTCAGGTCGGCGGCCCAGATGAGATTGTTGTAATGGTAACGGTTACCGTTCTCGTCGGTGACGACCTTTTCCGCAGGTAAAACACTCTGCACTACAGTGCCGGTTATTATGCTCCCGCCCAATGCGGTGATCTTGTCAACCATGGCATCCGCCAGCTTTCCAACGCCTCCTTTCGGGTAAAAATAATCGAGATAAAGTGAAAAATAGCTGAGCGCAAAGAAGGTGGGGGTGTTGGTGAAAAAATGCTGCGCGACGATATCCCTGAGTGAAGGATTTGTGATCACGGACTGCAGGTAATCCTCCACGGGCATCTGCATCCGGTTGATCTTCCCAATGGTCATTAAAAATCGGGGCAACCAGGGGAGGAGTGTCCTGAAAAGGAATTTCCTGTCCCGTTTTAAATCTTTAAAGACCGGATTTTCAACACCATAAAGCACATCCATGTGCTTCATCACCTTGCGGATGACCTTGATTAACTGATCCACCTCGCCGGCACTATCCGGATAAAACCTCTTCAGCTGGTCCGCGTAGGCCGATAAACTGTCCAGGTTTTCAATATGCAGAATATCATCTTCAATGCCAAGAGAAACAGGGCTTTTTACCACTTCAAGACTGATATTCAGGTCTTTCAGCATTGCATGGATGATGCCTGCATCTTCGAGTGCCCGGACCCCTGCGTCGAAATGGAAACCGTTGGTGGTGAATGAGTTGACCAATCCGCCCAATTCCTTGTTTTTTTCAATCAGCAGCACTTTCTGCCCCGCACGGGCCATGTATGCCGTGGCGGTCAGGCCTGCAATGCCCCCCCCTACAATGATGGTGTCGTATCCCTGTTCTGTCATCTCTGTTGAATTTATGAACGTTGAATGGGTTGCCCGATTCAGCCTTTCTCATTCAGACCGGTGATTTTTAAAGTCTCTTCCCACAGCCGACCGGCAACTTCCCGGTCAAGTGCAGGTGGTGCCGGCTCCTCTTCGGCGGTTAAATTAAAAAATTTTCCACTTACACCATTCATCTCCGGTGACACCCCGAGATAAAAAAGTGCCTCAGCGGATATTTCCGGCGACTTCAGCGTCTTGTCGAAGAAGTGCTTTTTAAACCATCTGTATACCGGCCCGTTCTCCTCGCCTGTATCTGTTTTCACAGCCCCGGGGTGCATGGTGTTGATGGTCACCCCGCTACTCCTGAAGTGCTCATCAAAGATCAGCATGGAAAGCAATTGGGCAGTTTTTGCCGAGCCATAGCTTTTCAATCCCGAATATCTGCGCTTCTCCCAGTTCATGTCGTCGAGCCTAAGGCCCCACGCTGCAAAGCGGT
>JAWOGX010000300.1:0-6857 GCA_046496455.1 Bacteroidales bacterium
CCTTGAACTGGCTTCAATGGTCCCGGTGCTTCAGGTTGAAGCCCTGGGGGAGACTGCAGATGAGATCATCAGTGAAGCGCACCGGCTGATTGGCATTGGCCTCGACCCCGCAAAGACAGTATTCAAAATCCCTGTCTCCATGGAAGGGATAAAAGCCTGCAGAATATTGGTTGATGAAGGGATGAAGGTGAATGTGCACCTGGTGTACACCATACAGCAAGCCTATATGGCCCTGGCAGCCGGCGCAACCTATGTGTGTCCGTTGGTGGGAAGGTTACAGGATGAGGGTCACGATGCCCTCGGCCTCATCCGGCAATGTGTCGAGATGGTTGACCGGTATAATTACCCTTCGAAAATCATGTTTTCTTCCGTCAGAAACTCAGAGCATGTAAGGAATGCCCTGAATCTTGGCGTACATTGCTGCACCATCCCCTGGAAAGTCATGCAGCAACTTTTCAAAAACCACTTCACCGATATCGGTACCCAGCAGTTTTTCGAACATACCCGTTTGATGACACGCAAAGTTGGCCAGGTAATCTCAGATGTACCCTCATCCATCACCGCCGACAAACAAATTCTGGATGCATTGATGGTCATGACGCGCTCACGTTTCGGCGCAGTGAGCATTACAGATGAAAACGGTGATCTGCTGGGGATTTTTACTGATGGCGACCTCCGAAGGATGCTTGAGCACGAAGGTGAGAACATCCTGCACCGACGTCTGGGCGATCTGCCCCTTAAATTTCCCGTCTGTATCGAAGGATCGGAATCGCTTTTCAATGCGTCGCTGCTCTTCAGGGAGAAGAAAATTGACAACATCGTCGTGGTTGAAGATGGTAAACCTATCGGTATTATGGATATCCACGACCTGTTCAAAAATGGTCGGGGGTGATGAAGCCTGAACAAAGCCATACCTTCCCGACGGGGAAATTTGCTGAAGGTTTCGACGCTTTCAGCGCCAGGATGCGTCAGGTCAGGGCGCTGGTCTTTGACTGGGATGGTGTTTTCAACCGAGGGGAAAAAACCGGGGCTTCACATAGCGGTTTCTCGGAGGCAGACTCCATGGGGATCAACCTGTTGAGATTTGCGATGTGGCTCCATCTTGGAAAAAAGCTACCCATTTGCGTCATCATTTCAGGGGCGGGGAATGAAATGGCCCAATATTATGCTGAACGTGAGCATTTTCACGCTGTCCTTACCGGGGTAAAACAAAAGGGTGATGCCCTGCAGCACCTCAGGGAGCAATTAAATTTTGATCAGGAGGAGACCGCTTTCTTCTTTGATGATATCATTGATCTCCCTGCTGCCCGGATGAGTGCCCTGAAGGTTTATTTCCCCCATGATGGTAAACCTCTCACCAATGATTATGTAGCTGCACATAAGCTTTATGACTATATGCCTTCCTGTGGTGCCGGGAATCTTGGTCTCCGGGAGGCTTGTGAACTGATGATTCATGCCCTGGGTCGTTTTGAAGAGGTGGTTGAGTCCCGCATCCGTTTCTCGGGTCCTTATGAAGAGTATTTGCTGAAACGCAATGAAACCAAATTGCTCCCTTAATGCAGAACGTTTTTTTTACGATTTCTCTTTTTTATCATTCCTTAACCCCTTACCTTTGCACCGCAATTAACCCTGCATAAAAACCCAATTAATTTCCAGGAGCGTTGAAGCCGTGCAGCAGTGTGCATTTCTGTTGTAAACGGTTCGCTTTTAAGGGGTACAGGGATTTTATCGTTGGTGTTGCATTAAAGCCTGAACGGAATATCAAAATATATAAAAATATACATATATGAAACCGACGCATATTGAGCATATTGGGATTGCAGTCAGGGATCTTACCTCAGCAGTCCGTTATTACGAAGAAGTACTTGGATTGGAGTGCTATGCTGTTGAAGAGGTTAAGGATCAGCGGGTTAAAACTGCATTTTTTATGGTTGGACAAACCAAGATCGAGCTGCTGGAATCTACCGACCCGGAAGGCCCGGTTGGAAAATTCATTGAGAAGCGTGGCGAAGGAGTGCACCATATTGCTTTTGCCGTTGAAGGGATTGAGCACTGCCTGGAAGAGGTGAAGGAGAAGGGGGTGGCATTGATTGACGCGATGCCGAGGCGCGGAGCGGAAGGGCTGGACATAGCTTTCCTGCATCCGAAAAGCACATTTGGTGTGCTTACAGAGTTGTGTGAAGACAGGAACCAACAGTAATACATTGCAGTTATGGCTATTGAGGATAAAATCAAAACCTTGCTTGAAAAGCGTGAGCTTGCCAAACTGGGTGGTGGCATTTCGAAGATTGATTCGCAGCACAAGAAGGGGAAACTGACGGCAAGGGAAAGGATTGAGGTGCTGCTTGACGAAGGGAGTTTTGAAGAGTTTGACATGTTTGTGACCCATACAACGCATGATTTCGGGCTGGAGGATCAGCTGATACTCTCTGATGGTGTGGTAACGGGTTACGGAACCATTGATGGCAGGGTGGTGTATGTGTATTCACAGGACTTTACCGTATTTGGTGGGTCACTGTCAGAAGCATACGCCAAAAAGATCTGCAAGGTGATGGATCAGGCCATGAAAGTTGGCGCACCGGTTATTGGTCTTAACGACAGCGGTGGTGCCAGGATACAGGAAGGTGTGCGAAGCCTTGCGGGTTATGCTGAGATTTTCCAGCGGAACATCAATGCCAGCGGGGTTATCCCGCAGATATCCGCCATATTCGGCCCCTGTGCCGGCGGAGCGGTATATTCACCGGCCCTTACAGACTTTATCATCATGAGTGAGCGGAATAGCTACATGTTTGTGACTGGCCCCAAGGTGGTGAAGACGGTTACAGGGGAGGTGGTCACTGTTGATGAGCTTGGTGGTGCCCATGTGCATGCCGCCAAATCCGGAGTTAGTCATTTTATCTCAGAAACGGAGGAGGAAGGGCTGATGCTCATCAGGAAGTTGCTGTCATTCCTGCCAAGCAATAATCTGGAAGAACCTCCCTTGTCCCAGTGCACCGATCCGATCGACAGGCTTGAGGACTCGCTGAACTATTTTATTCCCAATGATCCGAACAAACCTTATGACGTCAAGGATATCATCTACGCCATCGTGGATGATAGTGAGTTTCTGGAGGTTCACCGCTATTTTGCCAAGAACATTGTTACCGGTTTCGCCAAGTTCAATGGGATGCCGGTAGGCATCGTGGCAAATCAGCCCAGTTACCTGGCGGGTGTTCTTGATATTGATGCCTCACGGAAGGCAGCCCGGTTCGTAAGGTTCTGTGATGCTTTCAATGTGCCTATCGTTACACTGGTTGATGTTCCCGGATTTCTGCCAGGTACCCAGCAGGAATATGGTGGAATAATCCTCCACGGCGCCAAGCTGATGTTTGCCTATGGGGAGGCCACTGTGCCAAAAGTCACGGTTACCCTCAGGAAGTCCTACGGTGGTGCCCATGATGTGATGAGCAGCAAGCAACTCCGCGGTGATATCAATTACGCCTGGCCTTCTGCCGAGATCGCCGTGATGGGCTCCAAAGGGGCCATTGAGGTGTTGAATAGCAAAGAACTTGCGATGATTGAAGATGAAGATGAAAAGAAAAGGTTCTTCGCCCAAAAAGAGCGCGAATACAAGGAGAAATTCGCGAATCCCTATGAAGCTGCAAGGTATGGTTATATTGATGACGTGATAGAACCCAGGAATACCAGGTTCAGAATCATCAGGGCACTTCAGGCCCTTGCCACAAAGAAGGATACCAATCCTCCGAGGAAACATTGCAATATTCCGTTGTAAAGAAAAAAATGATGAATATGATTTTAGCAAGCCTGATGGCTATTGGTAGCGATAACTGGACTATTGCCGTTGTGGGGTACATCATCGTATTTACTGCTCTGGTGTTGCTTGTGGGTGTATTTCTGTATCTCCCCAGGCTGGTAAATATGGAAGCCCGGAAACGTATGCGCAGAAAAGGGGTTATTCCCCCGGAGAAGCAACAGGTGATTCAGATCAGTGGAGAAGAGAATGCAGCGATTGCCATGGCAATTTTTCTCTATTTCAACGAGATACACGATGAAGAGAGTAACATCATCACCATCAGGAAAGTATCGAGGAGTTACTCCCCATGGAGTTCAAAGATTTATGGATTGAACAGCATTGACCATAAAAAGTGGTAAATCGAAAACAGGATTCAATAAGATATGAAACATTATAAGTTTGTGATCAACGGCAACCAGTACGAGGTTGAGATCAAGGATTATTCGAATGATGTTGCTGAACTTGAGGTGAATGGCACCCCTTTCAGGGTAGAAGTTGAACATAAAATGACCCTGACAAAGACACCCAAAATCAGCAGGCCGGTGACCCGGACTCCCGTGGCAGCAGCCCCGGTGTCTGTGAGCGGTGGTGTTACGCCCGTTATATCTCCTCTGCCAGGTACGATCATGCAGGTGATCGTCAAGCCCGGTGATAAGGTTCAGAAAGGGGATAAATTGCTGATCATGGAGGCGATGAAAATGGAGAACAACATCCAGGCTGACCGCGACGGTACGGTGAGTTCGGTAAAAGTTGCGGCAGGTGACAATGTTTTACAGGGGGCAGTGCTGCTGGAGTTAGAGTAGCCAAACCATAAACAGAGGTTAACATGAAGAGATTGATGACCCTTTTGGGTGTATTTGCGGTTCTGGCACTTGTTTCATACCTGTTTATCGGTGCCGGATTTCAGAAGGATGTTACCCCCGGGGTTCCGGGTCCGATGTCTGAAAAGCAGATCAAAAAGGAGCTTAGCCGGGGGAAATGGCTTAACCACAGCAGTGGATACAAGCTGCGCAAAAATGACTCAACCACCGTGCGTCGGTATAAGGTGCTCAGTTTCCAATCTGATGGCACCTTTGCCATGGATTCTGCCAAGCAGCGATATATCGGTACATGGGTTTTTGAAGGTGAAAATATTCAAATGAACTTTGTGGCAAAAGGACAGTTTCGCCTTGATGCCAAACAAGGTTATATTGATCATGAGGGGCAACTTGTCATCGGGGATGATGGTTTTAAAAGATACTCCACATCTGTGGCAGGGCTCCTGAACTTTTTCGAGTTTTCCGGTTTTCCGAATGCTACTCCACGGCACCTGATTATGATTGTGGTGGGGCTGTTTTTTATCTTCCTTGCCATCAGGTATGATTATGAGCCCCTCCTGCTGATTCCGATCGGGGTTGGCATCCTGATCGGGAATATCCCGTTTTTTCAGGCTGAAGGGTTCAATTTGCAGCTCGGGATTTATGAGAGTGGCAGTGTGCTGAACTTCCTTTATTTCGGGGTGACGGCCGGGATATATCCTCCCCTGATCTTCCTGGGGATCGGGGCGATGACCGATTTCTCATCCCTGATGTCGAACCCCAAGTTGATGTTGTTAGGTGCTGCTGCGCAGATCGGTATTTTTGCCACTTTCCTCGGTGCCCTTTACCTCGGTTTCGCCCCCCCTGAAGCAGCAGCCATCGGAATCATCGGCGGCGCTGATGGCCCAACGGCCATCTTCATATCTTCCAAACTTGCCAACGGGATCAACATCCTCGATTATACGGCTTCCGGTGCACCGATTTATGTGAAAAACCTCATTGGCCCCATCGCTATTGCTGCCTATTCATACATGGCACTTGTGCCGGTTATCCAGCCACCGATCATGAAGCTCCTCACCACCAGGCGAGAACGCCTCATCAGGATGAAACCTCCCCGTTCGGTGTCAAAGCTTGAGAAAATCCTCTTCCCTATTGTCGGGTTGTTGCTTACCGCTTTTATTGCCCCCAGTGCATTACCATTGCTGGGGATGCTCTTCTTTGGGAATATCCTGAAAGAGAGTGGTGTGACCAAGCGCCTTGCCGATACTGCCCGCAATTCCCTGATTGACATTGTCACCATTCTGCTTGGCGTCACGGTTGGTGCTTCCACACAAGCGGACATCTTTCTCACAAAGCAATCAGTCCTCATCTTCGTGCTTGGGGCCATCAGCTTTATGGTGGCAACGGCGGGCGGACTGATCTTTGCCAAAGTGATGAACCTGTTCCTTTCCAGCGAGAATAAGATTAACCCGTTGGTGGGTGCAGCCGGGGTTTCGGCAGTTCCCGACAGTGCCAGGGTTGTGCAGACGGAAGGACTCAAAGCCGATCCCAATAACCATCTCCTTATGCACGCCATGGCCCCCAACGTTGCAGGGGTTATCGGTTCAGCTGTTGCTGCCGGGATTATGCTCAGTTTCCTGCTGTAAAAATGACCTTCGGGTAAACCATTGGATGGAAGACTTACCTGGCCAGGTCTTCCATTAATGCATCGGTCATCTCCAGGTTGTGGTATACCGACTGCACATCATCGTCTTCTTCAAACAATTCAATAAGCCGGAGGACTTTGCGCGCTTCTTCAACCCCCAAAGCCTTGGTGTCGTTTGGGATTCTCTCAAGCCTGGCACTTTCCGGTTCGATCTTCATCTCCTCAAGTTTCCTGATCATGGCGCCGAAATCCTCCAGCGCTGTTGTAACATTGTAATACCCCTCTTCGAGTTCGATCTCCTCGGCACCGGCTTCGATCAATGCCATTTCTAAGGTATCACGGTCGATATCTGCCTGGGGGATGGTAAAAAGCCCTTTCCTTTCGAACAGAAAACTCAGGGATCCGTTTTTCCCCAGTTCCCCGTTGTGTTTGTTGAAATATGACCTGATATTGGCTACTGTGCGCTGAAGGTTGTCTGTTGTGCATTCAAGAAAAACAGCGATCCCATAAGGGGCATACCCTTCATACGTGACTTCTGAAAAATTGGAGGCGTCTTTATCACTGGCCTTGCTGATAGCCCTTTGGATGTTATCCTTGGGCATATTCACCCCCTTGGCGTTTG
>JAWOGX010000301.1:0-2537 GCA_046496455.1 Bacteroidales bacterium
ATGTACGCCAGCACCCGCTCCGGGATGGACCCGAAGTAGTGGTCGTCGAGCTGCTGGCCCTTGGCCGGCTTGGCGCCGAACAGGGTGCGGCCGGTGGCGACCAGGTCGGGGCGCTGGTAGTAGAACTAGGCACCCAGGCCCTTGAGGTATGCAGGCTGTATCCCGATCTTTTCAAACCGGAAGTGCTTACTGCTTCGGAAAATCATCAGCTGCTTATTGAACAGGCGCTTGAGTTTTTGCCCAATGCCGTGGTAATCGGGAATAAAGACAAATACACGGCAGTCAGGGAAGCACTTTCGACATATCCCGTGAAGGTGTTTTCGGGTGAGGATGCCATTGCCCAGGTGACTGAAATGGGGAGTGTGGACATGGTGCTGATGGCCATCGTTGGATTTGCCGGGCTGAAACCTACTTTGCACGCTTTGCGGGCTGGCAAGGACATCGCCATAGCCAACAAGGAGACTTTTGTGGTTGCCGGCGAAATTGTGCAAAAGCTGGCCTATGAGCACCGATGTGCACTGATTCCGGTAGATTCTGAGCACTCTGCCATTTTCCAATGCCTTGTCGGGGAGGATTACAGCCAGATTGAGAAGATCATCCTCACCGCCTCCGGCGGTCCTTTCCGCGGTGCCAACGGCAAAGATCTGCACCATGTAACCCGTGAGCAGGCGCTGAAACACCCCAACTGGGAGATGGGTGCCAAGATCACCATTGATTCAGCATCGATGATGAACAAGGGGCTGGAGGTGATCGAAGCCCACTGGCTGTTTGGGATACCTGCATCCGGCATCGAGGTTGTTATCCATCCCCAATCGATCATCCACAGTATGGTACAGTTCCGGGATGGATCTATCAAGGCCCAGATGGGGCTGCCCGATATGAAACTTCCGATCCAGTATGCCCTCAGTTATCCTGTCCGGCTTCAAACCCCCTATCCCAGGTTCGATTTTGCCAGGTATCCAAGTCTCACTTTTGAAACCCCGGACACCAATACATTCAGGAACCTTGCCCTGGCATACCAGGCGCTGGAGAAAGGCGGCAATATGCCTTGCATCCTCAATGCCGCAAACGAAGTTGCGGTGGCAGCTTTCCTTGATAACAAGGTGAGTTTCCCGGGCATGTCTGATCTTATCAGCAGAGCTATGGATTCCATCGGATTCATCCGGCAGCCCGGTTTTGAGGATTATGTAGAAACAGACCGCGAAACCAGGGCATTCGTCCATGCAATAAGTCATCAATAAAAACATAAAAAAACAATTATGGTAATCCTCATTAAAATAGCGCAACTGCTGGTAAGCCTCTCCATATTGGTGCTACTGCATGAATTTGGTCATTTCATTTTTGCGCGCATTTTCAAGACCCGGGTCGAAAAGTTCTACCTCTTCTTCAATCCCTGGTTCAGCATTTTCAAGTTTAAGCGTGGGGAAACCACCTACGGACTTGGATGGCTTCCGCTTGGCGGGTATGTGAAAATCGCGGGGATGATTGACGAGTCCATGGACAAAGAGGCGATGAAACAGCCTCCCCAGCCCTGGGAGTTCAGGTCGAAGCCGGCCTGGCAGCGGCTCCTCATCATGCTTGGTGGTGTAACCGTGAACCTCATCCTTGGATTCTTTATCTACTGGATGATCCTTTTTACCTGGGGAGACACAAAACTCCCCAACAGCAGCCTCACCGACGGCATCTGGGTCACCGACAGCCTGGGTTACAACATAGGCCTCCGCAATGGTGACAAGATTTTGTCTGTGAATAACAAAGAAGTGGAATATTTCACTGACATCCTCCCTGAGATGGCCTACGGGGGGACTATGGAAGTGGAGCGAAGCGGGAAACCCGTTCAGCTTGACCTTCCTGTCAATATGGTCGGGCAGCTCGTGGAGCAAAAGGGAAGATCATTCCTCATTGCCCCCCGGATGCCATTTCTAGTGGCCGAAGTCCCCGACACTTCCATCAATGCCGTTTCAGGCCTGAAGCCGGGTGACCGCATCCTGAGAGTGGGCGATCTGGATGTAACCTGGTACGACCAGATGCTTGATGCCGCATCGTTTTACACAGACACCACCGTTGAAGTGCAGGTCAACAGGAATGATACCCTGATGGGTTTTGTGATGCAAATCGACACCAATGGGAAGTTCCAGATTGTAACGGCCCTCCTCAGCTACAATGAGATGAAAACCCTCGGCATCTACCATTTCGAGGAGGTGCAATACGGATTTTTCGAATCATTCCCTGCCGGGTTTTACCTGGCTTATGATAAGCTCAGTTTTTACGTAAAGCAGATCGGACTGTTCTTCAAACCGGAAACTGAGGCTTATAAAGGGCTTGGCGGCTTCGGCACCATCGCCAACATGTTTCCGGGGAAATGGAACTGGGAGGCATTCTGGAATATGACCGCTTTCCTTTCGCTGATCCTGGCGTTTATGAATGTACTGCCTATCCCGGCCCTGGACGGAGGTCATGTGCTGTTCCTGCTGATCGAGATGGTCACAGGCAGAAAACCGGGTGACAAATTTATGGAGTACGCACAGATTACCGGG
>JAWOGX010000324.1:0-2708 GCA_046496455.1 Bacteroidales bacterium
TTTCTGTAATGGCATTCCTGCTGATTATATCGACCAGACTGCCGATCTTTCACATTATCTTACATTTGCTGATGCCTATCACCAGTTAATAGCCGATTTGGTGGATCTTTGCATCGGCTCACTCAGCCTGATCCTGCCTGCACATGACGAAACCCGGGTAATATATGTTTCCGGCGGCTTTGCAAGAAACGAGTTATTTGTACGTTTGCTGGCTGCACGACTTCCGAAAAAGAAGGTTTTTACCTCCGAAGTTGACAATGCCACCGCATTGGGAGCCGCCATGGTGGTGTGGGAGAATGCCTTCGAAGGTGAAATGCCGTTTACCGGACTGGGTCTTCAGGCGGTTTTATCTGATTGAAGGCAGGCACTGAAAACCGAGCACCGAACACCGAACACCGAATTTAGAATATCCACATTATAAACAACAAGTCATGGAACGAAGAACCTTTATCAAAACCTCTGGTGCCATAGCTGCCGGAGGCGTTTTAATGAGTCCTGCCGGGATTTTCGGAAATACTACTGCCGGCAAAAAACGCATTGCCATGGTTGGTACCGGGATTCGGGGAACCGGCTTCTGGGGAAAGACCGTGGTTGAGCAGTATTCGGATTTAGTTGAATTCGTGGGACTTTGCGATATCAACCCGGGACGCCTCGCCTATGCAAAAAGCTTTATGGGTGTAAATTGCAACACCTATACCGATTTTGATGCCATGATGAAGGAAGCAAAGCCCGAAATGCTGATTGTGACCACCGTTGATGCCACTCACAGCGATTTTATTGTGAAAGGCCTTGAGTATGGCGCAAACGTACTCACCGAGAAACCACTTACCACCGATGAGGTGAAATGCCAGCAGATTTTGGATGCTGAGCGCCGGACCGGCCGCAAGGTAATTGTAGGGTTCAATTACCGCTATGGCACACTTTTCAGCAAGCTGAAAGAGCTACTCGCCGCTCAACGTGTTGGCCGGGTTACCTCAGTTGATTTTCACTGGTACCTGAATACCCATCACGGTGCCGATTATTTCAGAAGATGGCACGGTATTCGCGCAAAGAGCGGTACGCTTTTGCTCCACAAGGCAACGCATCATTTTGACCTGCTGAACTGGTGGATTGATTCCGATCCGGTTGAAGTGAATGCCTATGGAAAACTGGAGCATTATGGCAGGAACAATGCATTCAGGGGTGAAAACTGCCGGGTATGCCAGCACAAGAGCCAGTGCAAATTCCATTGGGACATTACAAAGAATGCCCATCTGGTGAAATTGTATACCGAGAACGAGAAATATGACGGTTATGTAAGGGATAACTGTTTGTGGCGTAATGAAATAGATATTTTCGACAAGATGGCGGTACAGATTAAATATGCCAACGACGTCCAGGTCAGCTACTCATTGACAACCTATTCTCCCTATGAGGGACTGACCTTAGCGTTCAACGGTATGGCCGGCCGCATTGATTCGTGGCAGGATTTGCCCTGGCGCGATCAGGAAAAGGTAGATCAGGCTGAACGGCATGCACGTGAGATGAATCAGTCAGGCGAATCTGAATCATCGGCCTATGACGAGATTTATGTCTCCGACAATTTCGGCAAGTCGGAACTGGTTCAGGTTCCCTTTCTGCGTGGAGGTCATGGCGGGGGAGACAAGCGGTTGCAGGATCAGATTTTCAGGAATCCTAATGCCCCTGATCCTTATAAGCATACTGCAGGACTGAGGGATGGTGCCATGTCAATCCTGATTGGAATTGCTGCACGAAAGAGCATTGATGAGGGAAGGCCGGTGAAAATTGAAGAGCTGACCGATCTGAAACCCGGTGTTGCCAGAACAGTCTGATAGTTTTTTTTTCATTGAGGTACATGTATTGAATAGGTAACCAAGTCGGAGCAAATGATTTATGGAATGCTGCCTCCGCACGTGCGGAGCAATATATTCAAACTGAATGTAATTAAATTCTCCAAGTGGTTTTCGGTGGTCATGCCGATCATTGTTCCTTTTTACCAGGACAATGATTTGAGCATTACCTCCATCATGACACTGAAATCGGTTTATGCCATTACCATCATAGTGCTTGAATTGCCCAGTGGCTATTTTTCCGATTTGCTCGGGCGCAGGAACATGCTGGTGACAGGCTCATTCCTGGGAGCAGCCGGCTACTTTGTGTATTCGCTTACCGATTCTTATGCCGGATTCCTGGTTGCGGAAATTGCGCTGGGTGCCGGTCAGAGTTTCATTTCCGGCACGGATTCGGCCATGCTGTTTGATACCCTGGCTTCCGCACAGAAACAAAAACAGTACGGGCGATATGAAGGGATCAATGCCTCGGTTGGGAATTTCTCCGAGGCTTTTGCGGGAATTGCAGGGGGAGGCCTGGCACTGATCAGCCTGCGCCTGCCATTTTATGTACAGGCCATCATTGCCACATCTGCCATTCCGGCTGCGCTTACACTCGTGGAGCCTCATATGCCGCGTCCGGAAAGAACACATGACCGGATGAAAAAAATAACAGGCGTTCTCGCAACGATCATGCGTCACGAAAAGGACCTGCGCTTCAACCTGCTTTTTTCATCCATTATAGGAGCAGCTACTCTGCTGATGGCCTGGTTTGCACAACCGCTTTTCGAGAAAATGTTTCTGCCCCTGGCTTTGTTTGGTGTGGTGTGGACAGGGCTCAACCTGGTCACCGGAGGTTCATCGGTACTGGCTCACCGC
>JAWOGX010000369.1:0-7300 GCA_046496455.1 Bacteroidales bacterium
GGCGGAGCAGGGGTATACACAACATACCTGTGGACCCCCGCTTCGGGATTGTCTGATCCTTCCATCCCGAACCCACTGGCCAACCCGGCAGTCACGACCACCTACACCGTCGAAATCACAGACCAGAACGGTTGCCACGCCACAGATGAAGTAGTCGTAACCGTACTACCGCTACCGTCTGTCAATGCCGGCCCTGATGCTTTGGTCTGTTATGGTGACGCGCTGCAACTCAATGCCATGGCAACTGGCGGATCAGGCATCTATACCACATACCTGTGGTCTCCCACCACTGATCTTACTGACCCCATGATTGCAAACCCCATCGCTTCTCCGGTGACTTCCACCAATTACACCGTTACCGTTACCGACGACAAAGGTTGCCAGGGCAGCGATGACATCTTTATCACCATAAACCCGATGCTCAGTGTTGATGCCGGTCCGGACCAGAGCACCTGCGCTGGCATGATGGTATTCCTCAATGCCACACCTGCCGGCGGAACTGCTCCTTATACCTACGAATGGTCACCTGCAGCTTCACTGAACAATCCGCTGATCCAGAACCCTGAAGCCACTCCGCAAGTCACCACTGTCTACACCGTTACGATCACCGACCAGAATATGTGTCAAGCTACTGACGATGTGGAAATTATAGCTACTGCTCTGCCTGTGGCTAATGCAGGTGCCGATGTGGCGATTTGTTTCGGCCAGTCCACCCAACTCCAGGCATCCGGTGGCACCACCTACCAGTGGAGTCCGACTTATGGCCTGAGTGACCCGAATATCTCAAACCCGATGGCCAATCCGCCAGTCACAACAACCTATACTGTTACAGTATCCAGTATCTGTGGTGTTGCTTCGGATGATGTGGTGATTACAGTCAACAACCTGCCATCCGTCATATTTATCGGGCTACCTTCAACAACCTGCATCAATGCTTCTCCGATAACCCTGACAGGGGCACCTTCAGGGGGCACCTTCTCAGGTCCGGGCATTATTGGCAATACCTTTGACCCGGCACTGGCAGGTGTCGGCGGCCCGTATGCCATTACCTACACCTACACCGATGGGAACAGCTGTTCCAATACGGCAACAGACTTTGTGACTGTAGACACCATTCCTGATGTTCCCGTCTTCGGTTATATCCAGGCTAATGTGTGTATCAATACTGCACCGATTCAGCTGGTTGGACTGCCGGCTGGCGGAGTATTCTCAGGCCCCGGCGTAGTGGGCAACACCTTTGATCCCGCTTTGGCAGGACTCGGCACCAAGACGCTCACATACACCGTTGCGGATATCAACGGTTGCACCAACAGCGTAAACCGGAATGTCACCGTTAATCCTTTGCCAACGGTATCATTCAGCGGTCTT
This sequence comes from Bacteroidales bacterium, assembly GCA_046496455.1. Taxonomy (GTDB): domain Bacteria; phylum Bacteroidota; class Bacteroidia; order Bacteroidales; family SKPS01; genus SKPS01. The sequence continues at coordinate 1,369 of JAWOGX010000369.1, forward strand.
GCAGCCAGCTATTGTGCTGATCAGGCTCCGGTGACGCTCACCGGCACCCCGGCGGGTGGTTTCTTCAGCGGCACCGGCATCAGCGGAAACACCTTCCGCCCGATTGTAGCAGGCCCCGGCACCTACACCATTACCTACCAGTACAATGATATGTTCGGTTGTGTGAACACTTCCTCACAGGTCGTAACTGTCCATGCTGTACCTGCGGTATCTTTTGTTGGCCTTCTGAATGAATACTGCGTCAATGCAGCTCCGGTGACCCTCGTGGGGAACATGGGCGGCAGCAATTTCAGCGGCGCAGGTGTTCTCGGCAACACTTTCAACCCAGCGGTAGCAGGCACAGGGTATACCACCATCACTTATGCCTACACAAATCCTGCAACAGGTTGCAGCAACTCGGTCACTGCTACTGTAAATGTGCGCCCGGTCTCTGCGATTCAGATCGTCGCTCCGGCCAATGCATGTATCAACGGCACACCGGTGACTTTGTACGGCAGCCCGAATGGTGGCACCTTCAGTGGCACCGCAGTAACCGGAAATCAGTTCAATCCTGTCACGGCGGGGCTTGGAACCAAGGTGATTACTTACACCTATACAAACAGTTATGGCTGCGTCAGCTCCACAACCCATAACATTACTGTACAACCCCTTACTACCACTACCATTGGCGGACTTGCAACCAGCTATTGCCTCCCATCGGCGCAGACTGTTACCCTGGCAGGTTTCCCGGCCGGTGGTACTTTCAGTGGCCCCGGCATCTCCGGGAACTCGTTTAACCCACAGGCTGCCGGCACCGGCACCAAGGTGATCACGTATACCGCCGCCGATATGTTTGGCTGCGTTAACTCAACAACTGCCACCACGGTGGTGAATTCTACTCCGGCATCGTTCACAGGACTTGCCTCGAGCTACTGCCTCAACGCTGCCCCGGCAACCCTCACCGGTTCAACCGTGGGAAGCACTTCCGGAACATTCTCCGGGGCCGGTATGACCGGAAATGTGTTTAACCCGATGAATGCAGGAGTCGGCGGACATACCGTGACCTATACCATCACCAATCCAACTACCGGATGCACCGGTGTTGCATCACAATACGTTGTGGTACACGCCATTCCCGTGGTTGGCATCCTGAACCTTACCACTGACCAGTGCATCAATGGTACACCAACAACGGTGATCACCAGCCCCGCTACAGGCGGCACACTGAGTGGCCCCGGTATCACTGGTAATACATTCAACCCGGCTACAGCAGGTCTTGGAACACACACTATTACCTACTCTTTCACCAATGCCAACAGTTGTACTGTTACAGCTACACAAACCGTCACTGTTCATGCGCTGACCTCGGTATCGTTCAGCGGACTCGATCCAGCTTATTGCGAACAGGATCCTGTTGCCCTGCTCAGCCCGTCACCCGCCGGTGGGATTTTCTCCGGCCCGGGTATGTACGGGACCGCGTTCAGGCCATGGGTTGCCGGTACAGGAAACCATACCATCGTCTATACTTTCAAGGATGCCAATGGATGTACCAATACGGCATCACAACCGGTTACTGTTCATGCTAACCCTGTGATCAACCTTGGTCCGGATCAGACGATCTGCATCAACAATGTGGTTACCCTCGATGCCGGTGCCGGATTTACCAGCTACCTCTGGTCAACCGGTGAAACCACCCAGACCATCCAGGTGGACGGTGCTTTCTGGAAACCGGGATTCCACTACTTCAGTGTCACTGTCACCAATGCCAACGGTTGCTCAACTACCGATATCGTCAGGATCATCGTCAGTGCATGCACCGGTATTGATGACAATGTGGAAATCAGCCAGGTGGAGGTTTATCCCAATCCGTCTGACGGACTCGTGAATCTGTTGTTCAACAACTTCGAAGGCTCCTATGACATGACCATCCTCAATGACCTTGGTCAGACTATCATGGCTGAGAAAATTGAAGTTCAGACCTCGGGAAGGTTTATGAAACAGATTGACCTCTCAACCCAACCAACCGGTATGTACTTCATCAGACTGATGAACGAAAATACCAGCAAAGTGGTGAAAGTGATCATTCATTAACAGATGATTTATTCAACCAGGAGGGCTGCCCAGAAAAGGCAGCCCTCTCTTTTTGTGTATGTTAAAATATTCTTGATAACTCCGGAATCCACTTTGTAGAAATCCGTGAGGAAGGTTTAACTTTGTGAAGCCTTGAAAAGCAAGGATGAAGCAGCACAAAACCAAAGGGAAAGCATAATAATCAATTTATATGCACGACATTGCACGACTGGAAAAAATCGCAACACAGGTCAGAAGGGATATACTGCGCATGGTCCACGGGGCCAAATCGGGGCACCCCGGCGGCTCCCTGGGATGCGCTGATTATATGACGGCTCTCTATTTTTCGGAAATGAAACCGGATCCGGAAAATTTCAGAATGGATGGCCAGGGTGAAGACATGTTTGTATTGTCAAACGGCCATATCTCTCCGGCATGGTACAGTGTGCTGGCAAGATATGGTTACTTTCCGGTTGAAGAGCTGACAACATTCCGCAAACTGAACACTAGGCTTCAGGGCCATCCCACCAATGCTGAGCAGCTGCCCGGTGTGCGTGTTGCCAGCGGGTCACTCGGCCAGGGACTCTCGGTAGCTATCGGCATGGCAACCGGTAAAAAACTGATGGGTGACAACCACATTGTCTACAGCCTTCACGGAGATGGCGAGCTCCAGGAGGGACAGATCTGGGAAGCCGCCATGTATGCGGCTGCCAGGAATGTCGACAATCTGATTTCAACGGTGGATTATAACCGCAAGCAGATTGACGGGCCAACTGAAGAAGTCATCTCACTGGGTGACCTGCGGGCAAAATGGGAAGCTTTTGGATGGAAAGTGCTGGAGTGCAACGGCAACAATTTGCCGGAACTTTTGTCAACCCTGCAGAAGGCCAGGGCAATGACCGGAGCCGGTTTCCCGTTATGCATCCTGATGCACACTGAAATGGGTTTTGGTGTGGATTTTATGATGGGATCCCATCACTGGCACGGTGTGGCCCCCAACGACGAACAGCTGGAACGGGGACTGACCCAGCTTGCAGAGACATTGGGTGACTATCCGGCCTGATTCAGCCATCGCCTTTTGCGGCAAACAACTATTGCATATGAAGGACCAAAACAACACCAAAAACCGGATAGCGGCAACCCTTGCTGTGGCTACTCTCCTGCTGGGCCTCATTTCCGCATCTTATGGACAGCAGGGCGGGCGAAACCAACAGCCTGAACCCATCAACCGGGTACTTTTTGTCTTCGATGCAAGCAATTCAATGTATGCGCTCTGGCAGAGTGACCGCAAAATCAATATTGCCAAAAAACTTCTCTCTGAACTGCTCGACAGCCTGGCAGGCACTCCAAATGTTGAATTTGCCCTGCGCGTTTATGGGCACCAGAAGAGCTTCCCCCCCCAGGATTGTGACGACACAAGGCTGGAGGTTCCTTTTGGCCCGTCCAACACAGACAAGATCAAGCGAAAGCTGAACACGATCGTCCCAAAAGGGACCACACCAATTGCCAGAAGCCTGGAGGAGTGTGTCAACGATTTCCCCGGGGGAACCAACAGCAGGAATATTGTCGTGCTGATTACCGACGGGATCGAGGAGTGTGGGGGTGATCCCTGTGCCGTTTCAAGGAAGCTCCAGCAAAACGGAATCATCCTGAAACCTTTTGTCATTGGTGTAGGGAGGGATTTCCGGACAGATTTCGAATGCGTGGGCACTTATTTTGATGCCAGCAGCGAGCTTGCTTTCAGGTCAGCGCTGAATGTAGTCATTGCGCAGGCTCTCAATTCCACAACCCTTCAGGTAAACCTGCTCGATCAATATGAAAAAGCTACTGAGACCAATGTCAATATGACATTTTACGACCACTATTCAGGCCAGATCAGGTACAATTTCGTGCACACCATGAACACCCGCGGTGTACCCGACACGCTCGTCATCGATCCGTTATCAATCTATGACATCGTCGTGCACACCATCCCCCCTGTCAGGAAGGACAGCATCAGGCTGACACCGGGCAAACACACCATGGTGGGCATTGATGTCCCCCAGGGTTACCTCTCCCTGAAGGTAGGAGGTGCTGACCATCTTTACAAAGAACTTCTTTGCATAGTACGACAGCAAGGATCGCCGAAAACACTCCATGTGCAGAATTTCAAAGAAGCGGAAAAATACATCACCGGAAAATATCAGCTGGAGATCCTAACCCTGCCAAGGATTATCATCGATGAGGTTGAGATCAGTCAGAGCAAAACCACGGATGTGATCATCCCGGTTCCGGGTATTGCCGTAATCACATTGCCTACAAAGGGGTTTGGTTCGCTTTATGTGGACAATGGCAAATCCCTGGAATGGATCCTGAACCTCAACAACAACAGCCAGCAGGAGACCCTGGTGCTACAGCCCGGCAGTTACAGGATCATTTTCAGGTCCAGGTTTGCCACACGATCATTTTACACCGTTGAAAAGAGCTTTCAGATCAAGGCGGGCGAAACGATCAGGATTCCGGTCACCTTGTAATCAATATCAACCTTAATAACATCCGAAAACCAACATGCCGCAATTCACCTATACCGAGAAAAAGGATACCCGCAGCGGTTTTGGCGCTGCGCTACTGGAACTGGGACGCAGCAACCCCAATGTTGTAGCCCTGTGTGCAGACCTCACCGGTTCTTTGAAAATGGACGCTTTCGCCAAAGAGTTCCCTGACCGCTTCTTCCAGATTGGCATCGCAGAAGCGAACATGATCGGAATTGCCGCGGGGCTGGCCACCACGGGGCTCATCCCGTTCACAGGCACTTTTGCCAACTTTTCCACCGGAAGGGTGTATGACCAGATCCGGCAATCGGTGGCTTATTCAGACAAAAACGTAAAGATTTGCGCATCACACGCCGGTATCACACTTGGCGAAGACGGGGCGACCCATCAGATCATGGAGGATATCGGCCTGATGAAAGGGCTGCCCGGAATTACCGTGATCAACCCTTGCGATTACAACCAGACTTATGCCGCCACCCTGGCCATTGCAGACTGGGAAGGCCCGGTTTATCTCAGGTTTGGCAGGCCAGCCGTGCCCAATTTCACCCCTCCCGATCAACTTTTTGAAATTGGCAAAGCGATTATCCTCACACCTGGAAAAGATGTGACGATCTTTGCTACTGGCCACCTGGTGTGGAAAGCCATTGAAGCAGAAGAGATGCTTCGTGCACAAGGAGTTTCGGCAGAGATTATAAATATCCACACCATTAAACCTTTGGACGCCGATGCGGTCATAAAGTCCGTGAAGAAAACGCGCTGCGCGGTCTCGGCAGAAGAGCATCTGAAAAACGGTGGCCTCGGCGATGCTGTCAGTCAGCTCCTGGTTCAGCATCTGCCTGTTCCGCTGGAGTATGTAGCCGTCGATGACAAGTTTGGTGAGAGCGGAACGCCTGATGCACTGATGGAAAAGTACGGCCTCACAGCCCAAAAGATTGTGGAAGCCGCACTGAAAGCGGTGCAGCGCAAAGGATGACATTGAAGATCAGCATGAATGAATCAGCATAGTGACAGGGAGATCCTTGACCTTTTCAGCAACGAAACCACCAGGCGGCAAGCGTTCACTATGCTGGTAAACCAATACCAGCAAAAACTTTACTGGCTCATCCGCAGAATGGTCATCAGCCATGATGACACAGACGATGTGCTTCAGAATACACTGATCAAGATCTGGAAAGGGCTCGACTCCTTTCGTGAGGACTCACAACTTTTTTCCTGGATTTACCGGATCGCCTACAACGAGTCGGTCACATTTCTTAAGCAGAAAAAGAGGGATCTTGCCCTGACCTCCGAAGCGTTCCAGCAATATATGGGCAACCGATTTTGCAACGATGAGGATATCTCTTGTAATGAAA
>JAWOGX010000350.1:0-16863 GCA_046496455.1 Bacteroidales bacterium
CCCCGAATAAAAGTCGATGACGATCCCCATGAGGAAACCGGCTACGACCATCAGTGACTGTGGAGTCTTCAACGGAAGGAGCAGGATAAAAAGAATGTAGATGTAGGGGTTAAGATAACCGTTGAACTGCACTTTGTTCATGACAAGGAGCTGCGTGGCAACAAGTGCCAGGAAGCGGATGACGGTCATCAGACTATTGCTCATTGTCCATCATCTTTAACAGGTTAAGCTGCTCCTCAGCCATCAGGTTCCTGATCACATACACATAGTTCAGGCTGTTGAAATCAACGGCAAACCGCACCTTGATGGTGTAAAAGTTGTCGCTGAGGTTTTTTTCAAAACCGGCTACCGTGCCAATAGGCAACCCTTCCGGGAAGAAGATGGACTGCCCGCTGGTGATGACAGTGTCTCCTTTGGCAATGGGAATATGCCCGGGGATGCCATGCATGGTTCCGTTTCTGAAATGTTGCCCGTTCCAGGTCACAATCCCTTTCTGGTCATTCTTCTGCAACCGCGCTGCTATGTTTGCATCAATATTGACAATGGGGATGATCAGTGCGAAATTGCGGGAGACGCTTTTGACCATCCCCACCACGCCCTCCGATGAAAAGACCCCCATATCCTGTTCAATCCCCTGGTTGCTCCCCTTGTTGATCATCAGGTAGTTTTTCTTCCGGTTCACCGTGGCATTCACCACCTGTGCGCTCACATACTGAAACTGTCTGGTGTAGAGGGTATCATTCCACACAAATATCTGTTTGTCAGAAGCCCTGAAAGAGCCCTGCAGGTTGCTGCGCAGCCTTGCATTCTCTTCGGCCAGCTCGCGGTTCTTCCTCTTCAGCCCGAAATATCCGGTAATCCCTTTCCAGGCTTCATAGGTACCACCGGTAAAGTCTGAAACCCCACTCCTGAAAGATGCTTTCTGGTATGTGTTGAAAGACACCACCATCGAAATCGCTGCTGCTTCCAGAAGAATAAACAGCAACAATGGATAACGTTTCAGAAGGAAGGCAAAAAAGCGGCGCATTACAGCAACAGGTTGAAAATGGCGACCCTTACTGGATCAGGAAGCTGAAATTGTCGAAGTTCTTCAGGGCTATGGCTGTTCCACGTGCAACTGCACGCAGCGGATCTTCGGCAACATGAACAGGCAGTTTGGTTTTCATATGGATACGCTTGTCGAGTGACCTCAGCAGTGAACCACCGCCAGCCAGGTAAATCCCGGTGCGGTATATGTCAGCCGCAAGCTCCGGAGGGGTCATCTCCAGGGTGGAGAGTACCGCTGCCTCGATCTTCAGAATTGATTTGTCAAGTGCGTGGGCGATCTCCGGATAGGATACGATGATCTCCTTCGGAATTCCTGTGAGCATATCACGTCCGTGAACTGCGAGATCAGGCGGAGGATTCTCAATCTCGGTGAGTGCGGCACCGACTTCAATCTTGATACGCTCGGCCGTGCGTTCCCCGATGTTGATATTGTGCTGCTTCCGGATGTATTCGATGATGTCAAGGTTGAAGTCATCACCGGCGATGCGGATCGACTTGTTGTTGACGATGCCGCCCAGAGCGATCACCGCAATTTCACTGGTCCCTCCCCCGATGTCAATGATCATGTTTCCGATCGGTTCCAGCACGTCCAGCCCGATACCGATGGCTGCTGCCATGGGCTCGTGGATCAGCTTCACCTCCTTGGCTCCGGCCTGTTGCGCCGAATCACGCACGGCACGCTCCTCAACCTCCGTGATCCCTGAAGGGATACACACTACCATCTTCAAAGAGGGCGGGAAAAGGTAACGCTTGTTTTCCGTCATTTTGATCATCTCACGGATCATAAACTCGGCTGCCTTGAAGTCTGCAATAACCCCGTCTCGTAAGGGCTTGATCGTTTTTATGTTATCGTGTGTCTTCCCGTGCATCATCATCGCCTTCTTCCCTACGGCGATGATCTTGTCGGTGGTCCGGTCCACAGCTACGATCGAGGGCTCATCCACCACCACCTTATCATTATGGATGATGATGGTGTTGGCTGTTCCAAGATCAATGGCGATCTCTTTGGTGAAAAATGACAATAAGCCCATCTGGTTTATTATTTATGTTTTTAGCATTATGATACTGAAATATAAGGGACTGCAAAAGTAAGCATATTAATGTTTAAAATGACGTATTCCTGTAAAAACCATGGCGATATCATGTTCATTGCAGAAATCGATGGAATCCTGGTCTTTTACCGAGCCTCCCGGTTGTACTACTGCCCTGATACCCGCTTCCCAGGCTGTGGCCACGTTGTCGGGGAAGGGGAAAAAGGCATCTGAAGCTACGACCGCCCCTTCAATGGGTAACCCAAAGTGCCGCGCTTTCTCAATCGCCTGCTTCATAGCGTCGATACGGGAGGTCTGTCCGGTGCCACTCCCGATCAGCTGTTTGCCGTTGGCCAATACAATGGCATTGGAGCGGGTGTGTTTCACAATCTTGTTGGCAAATGCCAGGTCTTCCAGCTCACGCTCATCCGGGGTACGCCCGGTAACCGTGCGCATGTCCCAAAGCTCCTCTGTCGAAAGATCCCTGTCCTGAACCAGGTAACCATTCAGCACATTCCTTACCGGATTGGACAGCTCAATGCCCTCGTTCAACCGGAGGATAATGCGGTTCTTTTTGGTGGTGAGGATGGTCAGTGCCTCGATGGTAAAGTCGGGTGCCACAATCACCTCGAAGAAGATCTGGTTGATCTTTTCCGCCAATGCCTGCCCCACCGGCTGATTGACAATGATAACACCACCGTATGCCGAGAGGGGGTCTGCCTCCAGTGCACGGTCCCAGGCCTCTTCAAGACTGTCCCGGCTCGCCAGCCCACAGGCATTGTTGTGCTTCAGGATCGCCACCGTTGGCTCACTGAATTCAGCAATCAGCTGCACGGCAGCATCAATGTCGAGCAGGTTGTTGTACGAGATCGCCTTGCCATGGAGCTGTATCAGCATCTCTTCACTGTTGCCATAAAAAATACCCTTCTGGTGCGGGTTCTCACCATAACGCAACGGATTTGGGTTTCTGCTGCTGACCTTCAGCGAAGGGATTTCAAGTTCACTTGCGAAATACCGGTAAATCGCCGAGTCATAATCCGAAGAGACATCAAAGGCCGTCGCTGCCAGGCTCCGGCGGGTCTCAAGCGTCGTTTCCCCCCCCTCTTCCAGAATCTGATGCAGTAACTGGTAGGCGTTCCTGTCGGGGATGATTACCACATCATTGAAATTTTTCGCAGCTGCCCTGATCAGTGAAATGCCACCGATGTCAATCTTTTCAATGACCTCATCATCTTTCTTCCCCTCCTGCACCGTTTCACGGAACGGATAGAGATCGACCACCACCAGGTCAATGGGCGGGATGTTGTATTTGCCGGCCTCTGCCAGGTCATCATTGTTGTTGCGGCGGAAAAGGATCCCTCCCATCACCGACGGATGGAGCGTCTTCACCCTGCCCCCGAAAATAGACGGATAACCGGTAACCTCTTCAACAGCCGTCACTTCAAAACCCGCATCCCGGATAAAAGCCTGGGTGCCACCCGTGCTGTATAGCTTCACCTCCAGGGCATCCAGCATTTCGAGTATTGGCAACAACCCCTCTTTGTGCCATACAGAGATCAAAGCACTGCTGATTTTCTTCATCTTAATCCGTTTTTTGTAATTTTACCCACACATCCATGCTTTCAATGCCCTGCAAAAATAACCCTTTTCGATCCTTTAAAAAAACCGCAGCATGAAGATATTCCTCAAACTTCTCGCAGAGAGTTACATCTTTGCCCTGCACGCCATCAGGGTCAATAAGCTGCGTACCCTGTTGTCACTGCTTGGCATTACCATCGGCATCTTCTCTGTGGTGTTTGTCTTCACCGCTACCGGAAGCCTGGAGCGGAAGATCCGCGAAAGCCTGGCCGAACTCGAAGACAATGTGCTGTTCATCCAGAAATGGCCATGGGCGTTCAATGACCCGGATTATAAATGGTGGGAATACCTGAAAAGACCGGAACCAAAAATTGAAGAGGTGGCTGAACTGAAGAGGCGGGCATCCACCGTGGAAAGTGCAGCCTACATCACTTCCGTAAGCAGGACACTGCATTTTACCGACAGGCACCTGCCAGGCACGACCGTAATGGCTGTTTCCGATGACTTTGAAGCAGTATGGAATTTCGAGCTCAGTGCCGGGAGGCCTTTCTCGTTCCGGGAGATGGCTGCCGGTACCGGGGTAATCATGCTTGGCGCCGAGGTGGCTTCGGAACTTTTCAGGGACATTGACCCGATAGGAAGGGATGTGCGGTTGTTTCACAGAAAAGTGCGTGTGATCGGTGTCTTCAAACGGGAAGGACAAGATGATCTCGGGCAGAGCATGGACCAGTTGGCTGTGGTGCCGGTAACCTTTCTGAGAAATTTTGTGGATCTGAACACAGGCAATACAGGCGGATCAATCCTGGTCAAATCAAAACCCAATGTCTCGCTTGCAGAGATGGAGGATGAGGTCCGTGGGGTGATGCGTTCGTTAAGACGCCTCAAACCTTATGCTGATGACGATTTTGCCATCAACAGGGCCAATATCCTCTCTGCCGGCATTGATTCCCTGTTCAGGGTAATTACCGTGGCAGGATGGCTTATCGGGGGTTTTGCTTTGCTGGTGGGGGCGTTCGGTATTGCCAATATTATGTATGTTTCTGTGCATGAAAGGATAAACCAGATCGGCATTCAGAAAAGCCTTGGCGCCAAACGCTATTTTATCCTATTGCAATTCCTGTTCGAATCGGTTTTCCTGTCTCTCTTCGGAGGAGCCCTTGGGCTGCTTATCACCCTGGGGGTGAGTGCTCTGGTCAGTTCAATGTCTTCATTCAACATGAGCATGTCCCTCGGAAACTGGTCGATGGGCTTTTTCCTCTCCATCATTATCGGATTGGTGGCCGGTATCCTGCCCGCCTTCAAAGCCTCAGGACTTGACCCCGTGGAAGCCATCAGGTACAACGGCTGAGGACGAAGACCATCTCCCATGAACCCCAATATCATTCATCCTGATTTTTGATATCTTTGCACCCTAATCGGGAGGTTAACATGAGTGAACAGATCAAGCATGAATGCGGCATTGCCCTGGTAAGACTGCTTAAGCCGCAGGAATATTACCTCGCCAAATACGGCACCGGGCTTTACGGGCTCCACAAGATGTACCTCCTTATGGAAAAGCAGCACAACCGTGGGCAGGATGGCGCCGGCCTCGCAAGCATCAAACTTGACCTCGCACCGGGAAAGAACTACTACCACCGGAAAAGATCCAACAGCAACTCCCCCATCAAAGATATTTTTTCAGAGATATACCAGTATTACGAGGAACTGTGCGGCTCAGATACCAAACGAATGGCGGATGTCAACTGGCTGCGCGAAAATGCTGATTTCGCCGGCGAACTTTTCCTCGGGCACCTCCGCTATGGCACCTTTGGCAAAAACCAGATCGAGAGCGTACACCCCTTCATCAGACATAATAACTGGAAAACCCGAACGATCATCATCGCCGGCAATTTCAACCTCACCAATGTCGATGAACTTTTCAACAACCTGGTAAGCCTGGGGCAGCATCCGGTTGAAACCAGTGATACCATCACTGTTCTCGAAAAGATCGGCCACTTTGTGGACGAAGAAAATGAAAGGCTCTTTCAGCAATTCAAAGCGGAGGGGTTTTCGAAGAAGGATATCTCACCGCTGATTGCCGACAACCTGGATGTGCCGGATATCCTCTCCAATGCATCCAAACATTGGGATGGGGGATATGTGATCGCCGGGATGCTTGGTCACGGTGATGCCTTCGTGATGCGCGACCCCGCAGGGATACGCCCCGCTTTCTATTTTAAAAATGATGAGATCGCCGTGGTCACCTCAGAAAGACCCGTGATCCAGACAGCCTTTGATGTCCCGCTGGAACTGATCCATGAAGTGAAACCGGGGCATGCCATTATCATTCGCAGAAACGGGGAATTCCTTCACCAGCAGTTCACAGAACCCACTGAACGGAAAAGTTGCTCCTTCGAACGGATCTACTTCAGCCGCGGTACCGATGCGAAAATCTATAAGGAACGGAAAAGCCTCGGAAGGCACCTCGCCCCGGCAATCCTCAAAGCAATCAACCATAACCTGAAAGACACTGTCTTCAGTTATATTCCGAATACAGCAGCCGTGGCGTTCAGGGGACTCGCCGAAGCCCTGCACGAATACTGCGATGACAGGAAAAAAGAGCTGATCCTGGAATCCAATGGGCATCTTACCCCACAGGTCCTTGAAGAAATCTTCAAACTTAAACCCCGTATCGAAAGAATTGCAGTTAAAGACGTAAAAATGAGGACTTTCATCACCCAGGACAGCCTGAGGGATGACCTCGTTGCGCATGTGTACGACGTCACCTATGGATCTGTCCGGGACGATGAGGATACCCTGGTGGTGCTCGACGACAGCATCGTCAGGGGAACAACCCTCAAACACAGCATTATCAGGATCCTTGACCGGCTCAAACCCTACAAAATCATCATCGTATCATCAGCCCCGCAAATACGTTACCCCGACTGTTACGGCATCGATATGACCAGGCTGAGTGAATTCATCGCCTTCCGGGCAGCCATACAACTGCTTAAGGAGAAGAAAATGGATACCATCATCGCTGAGGTGTACAACAAATGCAAGGCGCAGGTCGGATTGCCCAAGGAGGAGATGGTCAATTATGTGAAAGAGATATACAAGCCTTTGAAGACCAGTGAAATAACTAAAAAAATTGCCGAACTCCTTACCCCGGAGGACACCCATGCCAGGGTGGAAATCATATACCAGACCATCGAAGACCTGCACGCCTCCTGCCCCAATGACCTGGGCGACTGGTACTTTACCGGGAATTATCCCACTCCGGGTGGAAACAAAGTGGTGAATTCCTCCTTCATCAATTATATCGAAGGGCGCAACCGGCGGGCTTACCAGTGGTGATCTCCCTCAATTCCCGTACAGCCAGTTGCTGAGCCGTTCCAGGACCAGGTTCCGATCCGGCCCGTTAAGGTCCTTAATCCTTACGGCATGACTCCCCCGGGCCTTGACAATCTTCAGAAGATGCTGCTTTTCCCGTGAATCGAAAATCACTGCTGAGGCAGTCCAGGGATCCCATTCCCCATAGATCAGAATCATCTTCGGATCTTCGCGGAATAAATACTCCTGGACCTTTGTGGATATCGTCCCGTCAAATTCATAATCAATGGAGTCAGGCAGCATTATCCTTTTCAGGTAATCCTTGGTGGTCTGAATTTCCATCAGGGTATTGTACGGCCTGATCTCATATCCGTAATACCCCAGTTGGCGGATTGCCTGCACAAAGAATGGCACAAACGGTACACTGGTCTCAATCGCGAAATACTCCGGCTCTGACACCACCACCAAATGCATAAAATAGGCAGTGTCATCACCTGTTGCATCAGGTATCATATCGATGTCCCATCCCCATTGATAAAAGGCGAAGGCATATTCCAGCACCAGGTAATCAAGCAATTCATTGACAGGAATCCTGAAAGTGAGTTCATTTTTCCTGATATAGTTTTCGAGCAGTGCAATCATTTCGGTGCGCCGGATCAGGATCTGGGTCTGAAAAGCAGCAACTGCCGCACGGTGTTCGGGAGAGGCATTGGTAGAAATGAACGACTCATGCCGCCCGTCTTCCAGTCCGTAGTTGATCGGAGCCACATACGCCACGGTAATGTCTGCATCATCAGGATACAAAACCTTGTGGATCAATGCGGCAGTTCCGCCTTTGCTGATCCCCGTCGTAAGCCACTTTCCGGAATAGTAGCGCTTGAACGCCTGTATGATGCGGTGGTGATCCGCAGCAGCATTCTCGACCGTCAGGGGATCCCATCCCGCGCTTTGCGGAACTGAATACCCGAAATAACGGTGCTCAACCATAAGATGGTTGGTGCCGAAATGATCGGCAATCTCATTCCTGTACCATGGAGGATTGGCATATTCTGCTGCATACCCTTCGGTGGTCATCACCATCGGTTTATCAAAATCTGCATGAATCACCCATACCCGCTGCCGGAAAGTCCCCGCTGCCGGATTGGTATGATCTATCGGCTGCTCGAACCAGATGAGGTATTTTGTATAAGCTGAAGTGTCTATGTGTTTTTCTTCGACAGAAACAACCCCGGGGATCTTCTTCAGTTTCCGCACCACCGACCGTTGCGCCTCTGCTGTATGGATGACCATCAGCATTACCACGGCCATCAGTATGATTCTGAGGGCATTCCGTTTATCCGTTATTTTCATTTTTTATGTTGATAAGATGAATGATCAGAGGGCGCACCGTGCGGAACAGCATGGCGCAGTGAAGTCAGAGCAGCCGGCGCGCCATCATCAGCTCCGCAATCTGAATGGCATTGGTGGCAGCCCCTTTTCTGACATTGTCTGAGACAATCCAGAGGTCGACGGCGGTATCCAGGGAGGCATCCTGCCGGATCCGCCCCACGAAAACCTCATCGTGGCCTGCTGCCAGGATCGGCATCGGGTAGATATTGGCAGAAGTGTCATCCTGAACGATGATGCCGGGTTGATCCTGAAGCACTTCACGAACCCGTTCTGCCGCTACAGGTGTCGTAAATTCGATGTTCACCGACTCGCTGTGCGAGACGGTTACCGGCACCCTGACCACTGTGGCAGTGATGGCTATCTCAGGGGCCCCCATGATTTTCCGGGACTCGAAAACCAGTTTTTCCTCTTCAGCAGTGGTACCATCAGGGAGGAAATCCCCGCCATGCGGGATTACGTTCATGTCGATCCTGTGGGGATAACACATCTCAGGCACCTCGCCTCCCCGTTCTGCTTCCAGTTGCCGGATCCCCTTCAGGCCGCTTCCGGAAACCGACTGGTATGTGGAGACCACCACCCGTCGGATCCCGAACTGCCTGTGCAGTGGTGCAAGCACCATCACTAGCTGTATCGTGCTGCAGTTTGGATTGGCGATGAGCCGGTGGTGGGGGTGGATTGCATCCGGGTTCACTTCCGGCACCACCAGGGGTATTGCAGGATCTTTCCGCCATGCCGAAGAGTTATCGATCACTTTGCAGCCTGCCCCTGCAAACAGGGGTGCATAATACAGGGATGCGGCACCCCCCGCTGAAAAAAGTGCCAGGTCCGGACGCATTGCCAGGCACTCCTCCGGCGTTACCACCGTATGCTCCTTGCTGCGAAAGGTCACTTTACTCCCCGCAGACCGGGAGGAGGCTACCGGAATATAATCAGTGACCGGCAGAGCCGAGTGCTCCAGCAGTCCGGTCATTGTCCGGCCTACCAATCCCGTGGCACCCACAACGGCTATCTTCATAGGGCTAATCTTTTGCTGTAATCTTCGCCCAGTCATCCTTCAGGGTTACTGTGCGGTTAAATACAAGCCGATCCGCGCGTGAGTCCGGATCAACATTAAAGTAACCCAGGCGCTCAAACTGAAAGTGCTGGAATGGTTCAACATCTTTCAGGGATGGCTCTGCATACGCCTCCCGGATTTCCAGGGAATCAGGATTCAGATGCACCGTGAAATCCTGCCCCTCCTCCACGTCTTCGGGATTTTCGGTGCTGAATAACCGGTCATAGAGTCTCACCTCAACAGGCAGGGCGTGTGAAGCTGATACCCAGTGAAGGGTTGCCTTCACTTTCCTGCCGTCAGGCGCATCCCCCCCCTTCGTCGCCGGATCGTAGGTGCAACGGATTTCGGTGATATTCCCGGATTCATCTTTTATAACTTCATTGCAGGTGATGAAATAGGCATAACGGAGCCTCACCTCACGCCCTGGCGCCAGCCTGAAAAACTTTTTCGGCGGGTCTTCCATAAAATCATCACGCTCAATATACAACTCCCGGGAAAACGGAACCTTCCGGGTGCCGGCCTCTTGATTCTCCGGGTTATTGACTGCATCAAGCCACTCCTCAACACTTTCAGGGTAATTGGTGATGACCACTTTCAATGGATTGATCACGCTCATCACACGCGGGGCGCGCTTGTTCAGGTCCTCGCGCAGACAGTGTTCCAGAAAGGCCGTGTTAATCACATTCTCACGCTTTGCCACCCCGATCCGGTCGGAAAAAATACGGATGGCTTCCGGTGTGTACCCCCTTCGTCTGAACCCCGAAATGGTTGGCATCCTCGGATCGTCCCAGCCATTAACATACCCCTCTTTGACCAGTTTGAGGAGTTTACGTTTGCTCATGATCGTGTAATTCAGGTTCAAACGCGCCATCTCACGCTGCTTGGGCCTGTAATTGTCGGTGGTCAGCTGGTCCAGGAACCAGTCATACAAGGGCCTGTGCACTTCAAACTCCAGTGTGCAGACCGAATGGGTGATCCCTTCAATGAAATCAGATTGTCCGTGCGCCCAGTCGTACATAGGATAAATGCACCACTTGTCCCCTGTACGGTGATGTTCTTTATGCAGAATCCTGTACATGATCGGGTCCCGCATATGCATGTTGGGAGAATTCATGTCAATCTTTGCCCTCAACACTCTTGCTCCCTCCGGGAACTCCCCGCTTCTCATTCGACGGAACAGGTCCAGGTTCTCTTCAACGGAACGGGTGCGGTACGGACTCTCGATTCCCGGTTCCGTGGGTGATTTGCGTTGCTTCGAAATCTCCTCCGCAGACTGGTCATCCACATACGCCTTGCCATCACGGATAAACATCTCTGCCCAGTCGTACAACTGCTCAAAATAGTCGGAGGCATAGAGTTCCTTGTGCCATTTGAAACCCAGCCAGGTTATATCCTCCTTGATGGAATCGACATATTCAATGTCTTCCGCTTCCGGGTTGGTATCGTCGAACCGAAGATTGCACAACCCCTTGTATTTCCGTGCGAGGCCAAAATTCAGGCAGATCGACTTGGCATGGCCGATATGGAGATAACCGTTCGGTTCCGGTGGGAAACGCGTATGGACCCTCCCTCCGTAAGTGCCCAGCTTAAGATCTTCTTCAATAATGGCTTCAACGAAATTCAGGGTGCGCCCTTCGTTGCTGTTTTCAGTGTTTTTTGTCATGAATGATGTTCTGGTTGAACGGTTGTACAGTTTGCAAAAATAGTGATTACCATCTTATCCTGCAGGATAATAAATACCGGATCCCGGTCCGAGGGGCAGTCCGATATGCGTCCAGAGGATGATCAGGACCGTCCAGAGGATGAAAAACACAATCGAATAGGGTAGCATCGTCGAGATCAGCGTGCCGATCCCGGCTTTCTTGTCGTATTTTTCAAAATAGACGATGATCAGTGCAAAGAATGACATCATCGGGGAGATGAGGTTGGTTACACTGTCGCCGATCCTGAATACCGCCTGGGATAGCTCAGGGGAGTATCCCAGGATCATGAACATCGGAATGAAGACAGGGCCCAGGATAGCCCATTTGGCAGAGGCGCTCCCCATGAACATATTGATAAAGCCTGAAAGGATAATAAACATGATGAGGAGCGGAACCAGGCCCAAATCAGCCTGGTGAAGAAAGTGGGCACCGTTGACCGCAATGACCAGCCCCAGGTTGCTCCATTTGAAGTAGGCCACGAACTGGGCGGCGAAAAACACCAGCACAAGAAAGGTGGCCAGGGTCTTGAAGCTGTCAACCATCCCCCTTACCACATCCGCATCCTTTTTGAATTTCCCTGAAGCATAACCATAAACAATCCCCATCGAAGCTGCCATCAGAAAGAGGAAAGCGATAAAACCTTTGAGGAGGGGTGATCTCAGGAGGGAGTTCTCAGGCCCCCGCAGGAACCCTTCATCCGGGATCAGCCCTGCAAGGATAATGGTGAGCCAGACCAGCCCTGTCACGATCACCCATCGGAGCGCTTTTCTCTCCCTGGGATTCAACCGTTCAACCGGCTCTGCAACAATATCACCCGCGTAAGTGCCCAACCTGGGTTCAATAAACCGGTGTGTGACCCATGTCCCCGAAAATGCAATCACAAAAGTAGAGGCAGCCATAAAATAATAATTGGCTGTTGGGAGCACATAATACTCCGGATCAAGGATGCGTGCAGCCTCCGTGCTCAGGCCGGCCAGCAACGGGTCAATCGTGCCGATGAAAATATTGGCGCTGAACCCTCCTGAAACACCGGCAAAGGCTGCTGCCATCCCGGCAATGGGGTGCCGCCCGACAGCATGAAATATGATCCCTGCCATGGGGATGATCAGCACATAACCCAGATCGGATGCCATGTTGGAGACAATACCGGTGAAGACCAGCACAAACGTGAGAAGCCTCTTCGGTGATTTCAGCACCAGGAGACGTATCACCGCGGCGATCAAACCACTGCTCTCTGCAATCCCCACCCCGAGCAATGCCACCATCACAATCCCAAGTGGAGCAAAACCGGTGTAATTATCAACCATCTCCAGCATAATCCGGTGGAATCCCTCCTTGGAAATCAGGTTGATGGTATGGATCGTCTCATTGGTTGCAGGATGCACCACTGTCCAGTCGAAGACACTGCCAAGCCACGAGAAAAACAATGCCAGCAACGCCAGGATCCCAAAAAGGCTTGCCGGATGAGGCAACGCATTGCCGCCCCGCTCTACTGCACCCAAAAACCGATCAAACAGTGATCTTTTCTTCATAGGTCACTTTTTACATATGTTCGGCACAAAAATACGATTTTCCGGCAATTTATCCCTATACCTTTCCGGATTCAGGAGATACGAACCACAGGCCTCCCTTTCTTCAAACGCTCCACACGGCATCGGACCGCTGCAGGCAATTCCCCGGCTGCATCCTCACCCGGAAAGACCTTGATCTCCTGCCCAAAGCAATCCTCCACGATCAGTACACGCTGGGCCTTCTCAAACTGATGCTCTGCCAGCTCCTCCCTGAGTACAGGAAAAAGGTAAACACCCCCCCGTTTATAATACGGGTGTTCGGGTTCGATAAGCGGCAATCCGTCTGCCGTCCACTTTAAAATGGTGCCTGTGAACTGAACTCCGGGGACAAGCCCATGATGCCGGTAGTAATCAGCATTAAGCATCGCCGTAATTTTCCCCGGACCCTGAATCGAAATGGTACCATCCTCCCTCACTTCCGTAACCAAAAATGGATAGTTGCCACCCTCGTGAATCATCTCCTGTGCCATGGGAAAAACGGGCTCAATTTCCACTTTCCCTTTCTTAATCCTGTTGACCCTCACCTCCACAAAGTCCCCTTCCCGGAAAGGAATAGTATCCATCATGGTGATGCATTCAAGCGTTTCCCCGTGGTTCCCCCTGAAAATCAGATTCCTTAACGCATTACCTAATCTATCCCTCTGTAACTCCCCGCCCAGAAAGGTAAACGTATATTGCTCCCCTTCCAGGTAATGCGGGTGTTCCGGCTCGAGGAATATCCGGCCGGTGCAGTTGATCTTGTCCACACGGCATCGCAGTGCCATCCCCTCAGCAATCCCGTAATCCACATAATGCGCTGCCGGAAGCAGATAGCGGTCCTCTCCGTCATGCGTCAGCACCCAGCACTTTGTATCATCCGGCAATGTGATCAGCCGGATCACCCTGAAACGATATGTTGATTTCTCTTTGAGATCCACTTTAATCCTATATTTCACATCTTATAATATCCAGGATGCAAACTTAACACTTTCGCCTTATGACTTACGACTTATGACTTACAACATATTTTAGTGTTAAATTTTCTTAATAAAAAACCGTTAAACCAAAATAGTTTTTTAGTTTTGTGCCCTAAAATTGATATGATGGATTACACCGAAAGGATCCTGAAGAAAGCCAGCGAAATGTTCCTCATTTATGGGGTAAAGAACGTGACGATGGATAACCTGGCGGGGGAGCTGGGGATCTCGAAAAGAACACTTTACGAGCAGTTCAAAGACAAGGATGAACTGGTGATCAGGTGCATCAGCCATATGATCACGGAGGACAACAAGGAACTTATTGAACTGATCGAGAACGCGGAGAATGTGGTTGAAGCGATGATCCTTATCATCAAACGGCAGGAAGAACGCAGAAAAGAATTCCCAAAAGTGTTCATAGAAGATATCAAGAGGTATTACCCAAAAGTGAATGCCGCCTTTTACTCCTGCCGCGAAAACCTGAAGAAATTTTCTGCATCGTTCACGTTACTTGAAAAAGGACGTAACCAGGGAATCTTCAGGAAGGATCTCCAGTACGATCTGATCGACAACTTCATCCATGAAATGATCGGGCTGTTCCACCATAGTGAAAGGATCAACCTCACCAATCCGACCGATGCAGATATTTTTCACAATATAATGCTCCCCTACTTCAGGGGGATATCCACGCCAAAAGGGCTGGCAATGATCGATAAACATTTTGAAGAACTTAACAATCAATAATCCCAATGAAACACATTAAGTTGCTCATCATTTGTTATTTAATGGTTCCCGCCTTTCTTAGCGGGCAAAACAAACTTACGCTGGATCTGGAAGGGGCAAAAAAACATGCCCTGGAACACAACATGAGCCTGATCAATGCAGGCCTTGCCATCAGCAAATCTGAACTGGCGGTTCGTGAAGCCATTGCCAACGGTCTGCCGCAGGTAAATGCCTCTGCCGATTACTCCAATGCACTGGGTGCCGACATCACCATCCAGTTTGTGCCCGAGGCCCCGCCCGCTGTCATCCCCATCAAACCACAGAGCAACCTCTATGTGAATGTGGGCCAGTTGCTTTTCAGCGGAAACTACCTCGTCGGGATCCAGACAGCAAAGCTTTACAACGACCTCTCCGTTAAAAACCGTCAGAAAACAGAACTGGAAGTGATGACGCAGGTTTCTGATGCATACTACCTTGTCATGGTGAGCAAAGAGCTGCTTGACATCATGAAAATGAATGTTGAAAACCTCAACGAACTCTATGAAAAGATGCAGGCCATGGAAGCGGTCGGGGTGATTGAGTCGCTTGATGTGGACCAGCTCCAGGTGCAGGTGAATACCATGCAGAACGCTGTAAAGTCGAGTGAAAGGCAACTTGAACTGGCAACCAATCTGTTGAGGCTTCAACTTGGCGAGGGGGTGGATACCGAAATTGAGCTGACGGAAAACTTGTCGGCTTTGATGGCCGCTGCAGGCTTTGAAGGGATCCTGCTGAAAAATTTTGACCTGAACGGCAACATCGATTACCAGATGATGCAGCAGCAGGTCCTGATCAGTGAAAAGATGGTCAATATGCAAAAAGCAAATGCCCTTCCAACCCTTTCGGCTTTTTACAGGTACACCTATAAACTCCTCAAACCTGACTTTGACATGACCCCCCCGAATATGCTGGGACTTCAGATGAACATCCCCATATTCTCCAGTGGTGTGCGTACGTACCAGGTGCGCCAGGCTGAAATCGGGCTGGAAACTGCCCGGAACCAGCAGGAATTCGTTTCTGACCAGTTGCGGATCCAGGAGAAACAATTGCGTTACAACTACGTGAGTGCACTGGAAACGTGGCAGAACCAGCAGACGAATATTGAAGTGGCCCGGAGGGTTTACAACAACCTTAAACTGAAATACGAGCAGGGTATGATTTCAGGGCTCGACCTTGTTAACGCCGACAACAATTACCTGCGCGCCGAAACCGATTACATCTCTTCGATGATGCAGGTGCTCTCAACGAGGGTGCAGCTTGAGAAACTTTATGGTGAATTGAAATAACCCGAATATCAATACAATCAAAAAAACATCAGAATAAACTATTATGAAAACCCTGAAACAACCTGTGAAAATTTTGTTCACCTATGCATTTGTTGCCCTGACATTGCTGTCAGTATCCTGCAGTAACTCGAAAGAGAAGGAGGCAAAGGCCACCCGGGAAGCTGAAAAAAAGACTGAGCTGGTCAAGGTGATGGAACTTCAGCTGCGCGAAGTAGCCCGCACCGTGGAGTACACCTCAACACTCCAGGCATTTGAAGAGATTCATATGACGCCGGCTGCCCCCGGCCGCATCGATGCCATCCCTGTTGAAGTGGGAAGCCGTGTAACCAAAGGCGCCTTGCTGGTGCAGATGGACCGCACCCAGCTGCACCAGGCGGAGGTGCAGCTGAAAAACCTTGAAGCCGATTTCCGGCGTCTCGATACTTTACAGAAGGTGGGTAGTATTGCCCGGCAACAGTATGACCAGCTGAAAACCCAGTATGACATTGCGAAATCCAATGTAGAATTCCTGAAGCAAAACACCAGGCTTATCGCGCCGTTCAGCGGTGTAATCTCCGGAAAGTATTTCGAAGCCGGTGAAATGTATTCAGGGGCTCCCAACCCCATGACTGGCAAAGCAGCCATTGTTTCGCTGGTGCAGATCGACAGGCTGAAGGTGCTCGTGCCCATATCAGAAAAATTCTTCCCGCTCATCAAAACAGGCATGGAGGCAAAGGTGGTGAGTGACATCTATCCCGACAAGAGTTTCACCGGGAAAGTGTTCAGGATCCATCCCACCATTGACCCGGGAAGCCGATCCTTCAACATCGAAATCGTCATCACCAATGCAGGAGGAACGCTACGCCCGGGAATGTTCACCCGTGTCAGCCTCGACCTCGACAAAGTGGAAGCGCTCCTCATCCCCGCCAACGCTGTGCTGAAAATGCAGGGTTCCAACGAAAGGTACCTATTCCTCGAAAAAAATGGCACTGCCAAACGGGTTAGCGTGACCATGGGTCGCCGGTACAATGACCTCGTTGAGGTGTTTGCCGACGAACTCTCCAAAGGTGACCGCGTCATCGTCACAGGCCAGGCCAGGCTTCTCGACGGAGCAACCGTCAAGGTGGTTGATTAAAAGCATCCCAATTCAGTGAATATTCAATCTTAACAGGAAATATCCAATGAGTATCTATAA
>JAWOGX010000370.1:0-3151 GCA_046496455.1 Bacteroidales bacterium
GACGCCATGAGAACAGCAATCTATGTTAATACCAATTTTACAACCCAGCCAGGCAGCTAAGCCACCCACTGGCCTCCGATCATAACCTTCCAGGCACTGAAATCAGTCTCAAAGATGGCGATATCTGCATCCTTCCCGGCAGCCAACCTGCCTTTCCGGTCTTGGATGCCGATGATTCTTGCCGGAGTCAGGGTTGCCATTCGCACAGCTTCCACAAGGGGAACCCCGACTTCATCGGTAAGGATGCGGATCATCCGGTTAATCAAGGTTACACTTCCAGCGAATGAAGTACGGTCATTTAAAATACCCACCCCATTGGAAATTTCATAATCAATCCCTGTCGAGTGTATTTGCGTCCCTTCGGGTAAACCCGCACCTTCAATGGCATCCGAGATGACACATAATTTGTCGGGACCCTTGCACTTATATGCAAGTTTCATCAGTGTGGGTGGTAAATGACGGTTATCCGAGATCATCTCTGCCGTGAGATCATCATGCAGCAACGTGGTTTCCAGCAGACCGGGTTTCCGCCAGGGACCTTCCCGGATGGTGGACGACTGGCTGCTCCAGATATGAATGGTATGGGTTAAACCAGCCTCCATGGCTGCCTCAACCTGCCAATCGCGGGCAGCACTGTGTCCGGCAGCCGGGAGGATTCCCAAATCCACCAGCCGGCGTGTAAAGTCTACGGCACCAGGGAGTTCCGGGGCAAAGCTGAAGATCTTAATCCACTCGGGGTGTTCCAGGAAAGCGTCCGCCGTACCATCCTCGGGTGTCCGGATACTTCTTGGATCCTGGGCACCTTTTTGATCATTGCTGAAATATGGACCTTCCATATGCAAGCCGGCAACAGTAGAACCTTGATGCTTCTCTGTCATCCATGCACCGGTAAATTTCACGGCAGCCAGCATCTCATCCAGGGGGGCACATCCCAGGGTCGCAAGCAAGGTGGTTATACCCTGGCTTGCCTGGTAGCGTAATATTTTGTCAAAAGCCTCCGGGGTGGCTTCCATATAATCATGCCCCATGCCCCCATGGGTATGGATATCAATCAACCCGGGTGATATATACCTTCCTCCCACATCCATAACTGGCACATCCCCTCCCAGGTCACCTGTTTTCACCACGCCTTCAATCCGGTCTCCATTGACCAACACTGCCAAACCTTCTGATATCCTGTCAGGTAAGACAACTTTTCCGTTTACAAGCGCAAAGTTTGGTTGATTGGTATTCATATTTCCTCCTTAATAATTGGAACTTTTGGTCGCTCCAGATGGATGCCGGTCAGATAACAACCGGTGAACACTTATTCCGTCACCCCATCCACCATCCCTGCTTACAGAGTACAACAGGGCAGGTTAATACCCATCAACAATAGATGTCAACCTGCCCTGTTCACGACTGGCGAAATACGGGAGGAGCAGGAAAGTCTACAAAGCCTTAACCAACCTGGCGTATTTCTCCTCAAAGAGGGCATTGGATTCATCTCCACCCGGAATATTCCCACTCTTCCATATCGGCGGGTTGGCGCCTTTTTGGAGCAACTTTTCCACAGTCCGGATGATCACCATGTGCAATAAATAGAACATGAGGATATTGGAAACGGGACCAATTTTTTGCATGGCGCCCCCGAGTTCAATGATGGCATCCCCGTACGGGACCTTACTGTCCAGGGTCAGGTCAACAATATCGTGCAGGTTTTTTCCACTCGGGTGCCGTGCCACACAATCCTTGGGAACCTTGGCACATAACTCGCGGCTTTCCATCCCGATCACAAACAAGCCTTTGTCTTTACCATATTGGGCTGCATCAATCGTCAGGGAATTAATCCCCACCTGCGAAACAATGATCAGGACTTCACCTTTTTGCAAGTTATGCGCATCCATGATGATCGGTGCTATTCCCGGTACCCGTTCGATACCTGCCTTCCGACCGCCATTCTCCAGGCAGATTCCTGAAAAGAAAATTGGGTCGATCTGTGCCAATCCGCCAGCCCGGTCAAAAATCTCGGTCGCAGACATGGTTGAATGCCCGCCTGTTCCAAAAATATGAAGCAGGTTGTCTGCGTTCTTCAGGCTTTCGCTGATCACTTCAGCTGCTTTTTCAATATTATCTCTTTCTTCTTCGAGGATTTTTAACATCCTGGCACTTAAGTACTGAGTGTATTCCATCAAATTATCCATTTTTCTCCTTGTCTGAATGAAAAGAATATTGTCCTTTGATTTTTACTTTCACCGGTGCAATGTATCATCGGGTCATAAACATAAGTAGATTATTCCCTGACTTTAACCAATTCATCCCTTGACTGCGCCCATCGTGATCCCTGAAACAATACGCCGGGAGAATACCACGTAGACCAGCAGGATCGGCATCACGATCATCACAACACCGGCAAACATGCCCACCCAGTTTTGGGACCAGCGCATGGAGGCGTAAAGGTTATACAAACCAATCGAAACGGTATGTTTTTCCCGATCAAGAAGCAGCACGTATGCCAGTAAAAACTCGTTCCAGGTGTCGATGAAATTCAAGATGGCAATAGTTATCAGACCCGGCGTTGCCAGCGGTAGCATGACCCTGGTTACTGTCTGAAACTCATTGGCGCCGTCGACTGCCGCGGCATCTTCCAGTTCGGATGGCAGGCTGCTAAAAAACGGGACCAGGAAAAGGATCGTGAACGGCAATGCCATGACCACATAGATCAGGATTATGCCGGAAGTCTTATTAATCAGGGAAAGGTCTCTCATCAGCAGAAAGATCGGGATGACAAGCAAAGCCCGCGGTACAGCCAGTCCACCAACGAAGAGGAAGTAAACGAATTGTTTCAAACGGAAATGGTAACGGGCAATGACATAGGAGGCAGGCACCCCTATCATAAGGGTCAGGAAGACCGAGGCAACCCCGATCACCAGGCTGTTGCGCATATAGGCACCCAGGTGAAACACATTCCATGTCTGGAGATAATTAACCCACTGAACTCCGTCCTTCGGTAAACCCCACAGGTTGACCAGGATCTCGGAGTCCGATTTAAGGGAAGTATTCACCACCCACAGGAACATGATTATGGCTGAGAGTGCCCAAATCCCAAGGAGCAAATAATAGGGAATAATCGACACCTGTTTGATAAATTTTTTATTTACCATATTTTCCT
>JAWOGX010000026.1:0-4148 GCA_046496455.1 Bacteroidales bacterium
CGGTAGTTGGGGTATACAGGATCAATGACAATATTACAGTGTCAGGTACCTGGGTTTATGGCACCGGGAACGCGATCACACTGCCCAGGGCCGAATATCCCGTCATACCACATGATGATAATTTTAACCTTGGTCCATGGGGGGCCTACCAGGTACCGGCCTACGGAGGAAAGAACCAGCAGCGGATGGAAGCTTACCACAGAGCTGATATCGGGGTTCAGTTCACTAAGAAAATGCCCAAACTGGAGCGCACCTGGGAGGTGAGTCTTTACAACCTTTACAACAGGAAGAATCCATACTTCTACTTCCTTGATCAGGATTACAATCCCAAAACCGAGGAGTGGGTGAATGTGATCAAAAAGATCAGCATCTTTCCGATCATCCCTTCCGTATCCCTCAACCTCAAATTCTGATACTTCCCCAAAACAACCCGTTACTTAATCAAAAGGAAACATTCAACCATGAACAGATTCAAGCATCTCATCAAGCATACATTGATGGTATTGGTACCGGCAGCCATCATGCTGATCAGTGCATGTGAGCCAGAGGTTGTTACCACTATTGACCTGCCTGAGGAGGATCCGATGCTGGCCATCAGTGCCTATCTGCTCCCTTCCAATGCCGCGCATAACGTTTTCATCGGCAAATCGAAACCCAACAACAAACCAACCGATTCCTACTGGGAGGTGGAGAATGCTGTTGTTACTGTATCAGATGGATTAAAGAGTGTTACGCTGAAGAATATGGGTGGAGGATATTACAGCTTCCTGCAAACTGATCTGGAGGTTTTACATGGCATGACTTATCACATCACAGCCTATGCTCCCGGCTTTGCGAAAGTTGCCAGGGGTACCTGCACTGTTCCTGATGATTTTGATCCACAGGTGCAGGTAATTGCCTTTGATTCAGTTGTTTTACAGGATTCAAGGAAATACAGCCTTGATTTCAAATTCAGGGATGTACCGGGTGAAGGTGATTGTTACAGGGTTTATGTGAGATTTAAAATGTACTCCTATATTGAACAGGACACATCCACCTGGACGCCATGGTCAAATCAGGCCAAGTATAAGTTGTTCACCGATAAAGGGGTGGATGGCGAATGGTTCAACATAAAGTTGTCAATCACCAACAGCACAATCTGGGACAGCGAACGTTATCCTGTAGGATATGAAATAGTTATCATGCGGGTGGATGAACATTACTACAAGTTCCACTACCCTTTTGTTGTGTATGATTATTATCCGGATGACAACCCTTTTGCAGAGCCTTTCATCATATACAGCAATATAGAAAATGGCTACGGGATTTTTGCCGCAGCCATTGAGAAGAAGTATCTGTTCAATTTATAGAGGAAATCAAATGTTCATGCCACCACAGACAGAAATGGTCTGGCCGGTGACATAGGAGCTCAAATCACTCCCCAGAAAAACACAGATGTCGGCAACATCCCCGACCTGACCTGCACGTTTCAGGGGAATCTTATCTGCCCATGCTTTGCGCACATCTTCAGGCAGTTTGTGGGTCATTTCTGTTTCGATGAAACCGGGAGCAATCGCGTTGCACCTGACATTTCTCGATCCCAATTCCTTGGCAATCGATTTGGTAAACCCGATCATACCTGCCTTGGATGCTGCGTAGTTTGATTGTCCTGCATTGCCGCTCACACCCACTACGGAAGACATATTGATAATGGAACCGGAACGCTGCTTCAGCATGAAACGCTGCACTGCTTTGGTGAGATTGAAAACAGATTTCAGGTTGATACGAATGACCATATCCCACTCATCTTCTGACATCCGCATCAGCAGATTGTCTCTTGTGATCCCCGCATTGTTCACCAGGATGTCAATCCGGCCAAATGCTGCGTTCACATCGTTGGCAAGCTGTTCACAGGCATTATAATCAGAGGCGTCGGAAGCAAATGCCATAACCTGCACGCCATGTCCCTTCAGTTCTTCAACCAGCGCTTCTGCATTTTCATCAATCCTGATATCAGAGAATGCAACGTTGGCGCCCTGTTCTGCAAACCTGAGTGCGATTGCCTTACCGATACCGCGGGCACCACCGGTAATCAAAGCTGTTTTTCCTTCCAATAGTTTCATCTTTATGTATTTTGGTTAATGACCTCTTTTTGATGTTTAGGATGTTTAGTTGTTTAGTTGTTTAGGGTGTTGAGTGGTATTCAGTTCACTTTTAGTTTTTAGTTTTTAACTTTTAACTTTAAACCCATCTGACAAGCGGGAAGTCCATACGGTATGCAAGGAGCGGATGATTTGGGAAGAGCCTGAATGCGTAATCAAACACGCCGGTCTGGTTAACGGCCACGGAACATTCAAACTCCACCTTTCCGTTGCCGGTGGACGCAGCCTTCAGAGGCTCTTTAAACAGGATGCTATCCACAACATCATTCACCTTACGACCAAAGATCACTTCCATCCCGAGGTCTTCCGCTTCCAGACCAGGCGCGTGTAAAATAATTTTCGCCACGAACTGTTCCCCAAGGTTGAGTGGAGAGACCGTGGAATCGGGTAAGATTTTTTCCACAACAGAGACATTTTCCCAATGCACCATTACTTTTCGTTTCCAGGAGGAGAGTGCCCTTGCATTGCTGAAGTGGCCATTTCGGATCATGGCATTTCTTTCCGCGAGCTTGTGATAAAACTGGCGGTGATAATCCCTGAGCATCCGTTTCATGGTAAAACGAGGGGTTATCTCTTTGAAGTTCTTACGAATGTATTCAATCCAACCGGAGGGGATTCCGTCCTTGTCGCGTTTATACCACAATGGGGCTATTTTTTCTTCAATGAGGTTATAAATGGTTTCCGCATCCAACTGGTCCTGCATAGCCTGGTTCTCATAAACCCGCTCTTCGGGGAGTGCCCATCCCCCACCGGGCACATACCCTTCGGCCCACCAGCCATCGAGCACGCTCAGATTGAGTACACCATTCATGATTGCTTTCTCGCCGGATGTCCCCGAAGCCTCCTGTGGACGGGTCGGAGTGTTCATCCATATATCGCAACCCTGGGTAAGGAACCGGCCCAGTTCCATGTCATAATTCTCAACAAAGATAATCTTGCCTTCAAAAGCCGGCTTCCTGCTCATTTCAATAATCCGTTTGATAAGGTCTTGCCCGGCTTTGTCGTTGGGATGTGCTTTGCCGGCAAATATGAACCTTACCGGACGCCTCCGGCTGTTGAGAATCTTCAGAAGCCGATCTTCATTGGTGAACAGGAGATGGGCCCTCTTATAGGTTGCGAAGCGTCTGGCGAAACCGATTGTGATCGCAGGTTCGCTGAGTGATTCAAGCACCCTTACAATATGACCCGGGTTATCCTGTCTCTGGGTCATTTCACCTTCAAGACGCTGCCGCAGAAAGGTCATCATTGCATCCTTGAGCTGTTCCCTGGTTTCCCAGATCACCTGGTCAGAAATTTTATCTATCCCTTTCCAAGCCTCAGTTTCATGCTGGTTGGCAAAATCCGGCCCTGACAAAAAAGTGCCATGGATCTTCTGCCATTCGGGGTGGGTCCAGGTGGGGTAATGGACACCGTTGGTCACATAAGATATGTGCAACTCATCTGCAAAGTAGCCATCAAAGAGTCCGTTGAACATTTTCCTGCTTACTTCACCGTGAATACGGCTGACGCCATTGACCTCCTGCGAGGTGCGGATCGCAAGTACGCTCATTGAAAATGGTGAACCGGGGATATCCGGGTTTTCCCTGCCCAATGACATCATTTCATCCCAGGAAACGTGGAGTCTTTCGGGATAATGAGAGATATATGCCCTGAGGAGATCTTCAGGAAAACGGTCATGACCAGCCGGTACGGGGGTATGGGTGGTAAAGAGGGTTGACGATCTGACCACTTCGAGAGCATCTTCAAAGGTGAGGTATTCACGTTGCACGAGATCACGAAGCCTTTCAAAATTGAGGAAAGCTGCGTGCCCTTCATTGCAGTGGTATAGGTCTGGATTAAGCCCAAGCTGTTCTATGAACCTGATACCGCCTACACCGAGGATCAGCTTTGAGGATGGCACCTGCCCGATTTATCCAGGGCAGACTATCCGCGTGCCTGGACCAGGCACCGAACTGCCCACGGCTACACCTATACCTCCTGATACTCCAGCCGGTACACGGATAGAAT
>JAWOGX010000268.1:0-19062 GCA_046496455.1 Bacteroidales bacterium
AATCTCTTCCGGTTCAGGGTGTTTGCTCAGGTATTCATCCAGAATGATTTTGTGGATGAAGCCAGTGTAGCCTGTCCAGCTATCTTCCGGTTTGGGCTCTGAGAGGCCGATATGGAATCTGAAGTTGGGGAAATCCTTTTCGATAGCCTGAAACTGATCCACATAAAACAGCTCCCTGAGCGAGCGTCCGCCGTACCAAAAAGTGGCTTTACGATTGGTTTTTTCGGTATGATAGAGGTGGAAGATATGCGACCGCATGGGGGCCATCCCGGCGCCACCCCCTATGAACATCATTTCACGGTTGTTTTCCTTGATGAAGAACTCGCCATAGGGGCCGGAGATCGTCACCTTGTCGCCCGGTTTGCGTGAAAAGACAAAGGAGGAGCAGATCCCCGGGTTGACTTTCATGAAGGCGTTGGCTTTCCTGTCCCATGGGGGTGTGGCGATGCGGATGTTCAGCATGATGATATTCCCTTCTGCCGGGTGGTTGGCCATGGAGTAAGCCCTGAATACCGGTTCCGGGTTCTTCATCTTCAGATTCCACATGTTGAATTTATCCCATTCATCCCTGTATTCCTCCTCTATCACCATATCGCTGAAATTCACCTCGCATTTGGGTACATCAATCTGGATATAACCGCCTGAGCGGAATTCAAGGTGCTCCCCTTCGGGAAGTTTTACCACAAACTCTTTGATGAAGGTGGCCACATTGTGGTTGGACACCACTTCACATTCCCACTTCTTGATGCCAAACACCTCTTCGGGAACCGCGAGTTTGAGGTCTCCGCGCACTTTCACCTGGCAACCGAGGCGCCATTTGTTCTGGATCTCTTTCCTCGTGAAATACCCTTTTTCAGTGGGCAGGATATCTCCGGCACCTTCAAAGACCTGGCATTTGCACATGGCGCAGGTTCCACCGCCACCGCAGGCAGAGGGGAGGAATATCCCGTTGGCGGAGAGTGTTGAGAGCAGTGTGGAGCCGGGCTCCACTATCATCTCTTTCTCCTCGTTGATGGTGAGTTTCACATTGCCCTGCGGGGTGAGCTTCTTTCGTGCATAAAGAAGCCCCATCACCAGGGTCAGGATCACAACAAGGAACACCGCGATGCTGGAGAGCACCATGGTGGTATCGATAACTAACAGTGTACTGATCATGGATTTTCGGTTTACTTATATCTTGATTCCCATAAAACTCATAAAAGCGATGCCCATCAGGCCGGTGATGATGAAGGTGATTCCAAGGCCACGGAGCGGTGCCGGCACATTGGAATACCTGATCTTTTCACGGATCGCCGCGATGGCGACGATGGCCAGCAACCAGCCCAGCCCGCTGCCCAGCCCGAAGGCCGTTGCCTGGCCAAGGGTCTCGTACTCCCTCTCCTGCATGAACAGTGAACCGCCGAGGATGGCACAGTTCACAGCGATGAGTGGAAGGAAGATGCCAAGGTTGGCATAGAGCGACGGAGAGAATTTCTCGATGACCATTTCCACGAGCTGCACCATCGATGCGATGACCGCGATGAAAAGAATGAAACTGAGGAAGCTCAGGTCCACCGTGGCAAATGAGGGCCCCAGCCAGACAAGTGCCCCTTCTACGAGGAGGTACTTGTTGATCAGGTAGTCGACTGGGACAGTAATGCCCAGCACAAAGATGACCGCTATCCCGAGCCCCATGGAGGTTTTGACGGTGCGTGAGACAGCCAGGTAGGAGCACATGCCCAGGAAATAGGCAAAAATCATATTCTCTATGAATACCCCTTTGACGAATATATTGATAAGTTCTTGCATACGGCTGAATTTTTCGGGTTAGTTCTTTTCGATCAGTTCCTTATGACGGGAGCGCTGCACCCAGATAATCACCCCTACGATGATAAGGGCCATGGGGGGAAGGATCATCATCCCGTTGTTTTTATAACCGACGTTGTACAGGTTCCAGAGGCCATTGTTGAAGAGTTCGAAACCGAAGATGGTACCGGATCCGAACACCTCCCTGAAGAAACCTACCACCACGAGGATCCAGGCATAACCGAATCCGTTTCCGATGCCATCCAGGAATGATGGCCACGGTTTGTTGGCGATGGCAAAAGCTTCAAGGCGCCCCATGATGATGCAGTTCGTGATGATGAGCCCCACGAACACCGAGAGCTGCTTGCTGACATCATAGAGGAATGCTTTGAGTACCTGGTCAACCATGATCACCATGAAAGCGATGATGGTAAGCATGACGATGATCCTGATCCGGGGTGGGGTGATATTCCTCATCCACGACATCACCACATTGGAGAAGGCCAGCACAACCACAACGGAGATGGCCATTACGATCGAAGGCTCAAGCTTCACGGTGACCGCCAGCGCGGAACAGATCCCGAGCACCTGCACGGTGATCGGATTGTCCTTGACCAGGGGTGATGTGATGAGCCTGACATTTTTCGGGGAGAACAGAGGCTCCTTTTCTTTCATTGGATCCATATGCTATTGTGCTTTTTTGAAAAATGGTTCATAATATTTGAGGCAATCGTGGAGCATTTCAGTGACACCATCGCTGGTGATGGTTCCACCCGATATGGCATCGACACTGTGAATGTGCCGTTCTTCAGGAAGGGAGGCAACGCCACCTTTGACAACCCTGACCGAAGCGAATTCACCGTTTTCGTCGAGAAGTTTTTTCCCGATAAAGGCGTCCTGGAAGAATGGCTGGTTGATCTCTGCACCGAGGCCGGGTGTTTCACCCTGATGGTCGAAGGTAGCTCCCGTGATGGTATTTCTGTCGGACCCCACGGCGATATTACCCCATATAGGCCCCCAGAGGCCACGTCCCCGGACCGGAATGATGTAGAGGGTATCTCCGGCATCGCCCTGCATCAGGAACAGCGGAACGCCGGGATTTACCTGGCTTTTCCCCTCCCTGAACAGTTTCTGCGCTGCAAGCAGCTTTTTCATGTCAAGGTCAAAGGCACGCTCATTCCCCACTTCAAACCCGCCATCGCTCAGATAGACGCTTGTGGGCTCACCGGTTAAGGGGTCAAGGATCATTTCCGCAATGAGGTGCTGGTCATAGGCAGCAGCTGCGTCCTTCTTTTCAGCCGGGATGCCTGCTGCCCTTAAAATATACTGGATCTTCTCGATCCGACGGTTCTCATCCTGATAGGGTTTCAGGACAGCGAAGCCGAGGGAGAGGCCGGTTGCCACGATCACCACCATGATCAGTGCAAACCGGAAGATGTAGAAACTGCTGTATGATTTTGCCATGATTCGCTGGTTTACTGAACGGGTTTTGACTGAATGGCTGCGGCGGCTTTGGCACGTCGTTGCCGTTTCTTGATGTTGGATTCAATGACGTAGTGGTCGATAAGCGGGGCCATCACATTCATAAAGAGGATGGCAAGCATCATCCCCTCCGGGTATGCTGGATTGACCACCCTGATGAGGACGGCAAAGATTCCGATGAGGAGTCCGTAGATCCATTTTCCGGTTGGCGTCTGCGCAGCCGAGACAGGGTCAGTGGCCATAAAGACGGCACCGAAGGCAAACCCTCCCATCAGCAGGTGATAGTGGGCAGGCACTTCCATGAAAGCATTGGCACCCCACTGGTTGAAAAGCAGCCCCATCAGGAATCCGCCGGCAAAGACCGAGAGCATAATGCGCCAGCTCCCGACCCCCGTGATGATCAGAAAGAGGGCCCCGAGCAGAATGGCCAGCGTGGAGGTCTCGCCGATGGATCCGGGGATGAAACCGAAAAACATATCCATGGCGGACGGGATGTTCTGTGTGTGCCCTGCAGCGGCTTCTGCCAGCGGCGTTGCCCCTGAATAGCCATCAGCCATGCGGGATATCCATACTTTGTCACCGGACATATCCTGGGGGTAGGCAAAGAAGAGGAATGCGCGGGCCGTGAGCGCAGGGTTGAGGATGTTCATCCCGGTACCGCCGAAAACCTCTTTGCCGAAGATCACGGCAAAAGCGGTGGCAACGGCCACCATCCACAACGGGATATCGGGTGGCAGTACCAGCGGGATCAGCATACCGGTTACCAGGAACCCTTCATTGACTTCATGGCCACGCATCTGTGCAAAGGCAAACTCGATCCCGAGGCCCGTCACATAGGAAACTACGATAATCGGGAAAACAGCCTTGAACCCGTACCATAATTTCATCCATAAGTCCGCTTCCACCCCGTTTGACAGGAAATGGTGAAAACCCACGTTCCACATCCCGAAAATAAGGGCGGGCACCATGGCAAGAACCACAAAGATCATGGTGCGCTTCATGTCTATGCTGTCACGGATATGGCTCCCCTTGAACGTCACCTTGTCAGGGACGAACAGGAAAGTCTCAAACGCGTCGAAGGTGGAGTGCAGTCTGTGCAGCTTCCCCCCCTTCTGAAACTGAGGTTTGATCTTGTCTAATAAACTTCGTAATGCCTTCATAGTTTCCTTTGATTATTTTGAGGGGGTCAGCTCATCTCTTTTCTGATCAGATCGAGTCCTTCACGGATGATGGATTGCACTTCGATCTTCGAGGTGCAGACCACTTCGCAAAGGGCAAAATCCTCTTCATCAACTTCATAAATACCAAGGTTTTCCATCAGGTCAATGTCGTTGACCATAATGGCCTTGATCAGTTGTACCGGGTAGATGTCCATCGGAAACACCTTTTCGTACTGCCCTGTCATCACAAAAGCCCGCTCCCCGCCATGCAGGTTGGTATCGAGCCTGAACGGTTTGCGGTAGAAGAGCCTGGAAAGGAAGGTGTTGGAATTGGTGAATGCCTTAAAGCCGGGTTTTGCCCAGCCCACAAACTCATAATAATCCCCTTCGGGAATCACGGTGATCAGTTGATCATAGAAACCGGCAAAGCCTTCAGCGGTGATTTTGGTACCGGTAAGCACATTGCCGCTGATGTACCGGCAGTTGTTCCCTTCGATCTGCCCCTGCGTCAAGGCACCGACAGATGCCCCTGCATGGGTGCGGTAGTATTTCGGTGCTTTCACTTCAGAACCTGCCAGGGCGAAAACCCTTTCCGTATTGTATTGCTTGTCAAGGAAAAGCTTACCGATCGTTGCAACATCAAGGGGGTTGATCACCCATACTACGTCGCCCTTGTTGACGGGTTGGATGTGATGGATCTGTATCCCGACATTGCCGGCAGGATGCGGCCCTTTGAACCTGTTGATCTGCACACCGGTAGCATTGAGGAACTCCCTGGCTTTGGTTTTCACTTCATGGATATTGAGGTGAACGGGAGCCCCGGCAAGCCTCGCAATGACATCGAGCCCCAGCTGGAACTCGTGGCCGCGGTTGGCGATCAGGAAGTCGTAGTCGGGTGCCAGGGGTGCCGAATCGAATGCTGAGATATGCACATCCCTGGGCTGCACCCCGGGAGTTGCGATAACATTATACGGACGCTGCCGTATCGCAGGCCAGATGCCGAGTTCCAGCAACAGATCGGTGATCTGAACCGGTGTGGCCATGGGCAGGTCGGGTACTGATGCAGCAACAGGGGTGAAAGCATGATCAGACCTGATCACGATCTCTTCCAGAAGCCGTTTGGGACCACGCCGGATGGCATGCACCTCACCGCTTACCGGTGAAGTGAATCTGACACGCTCGTTGTACTTGTCGTAAAACAATGGAGTTCCCGCCAGCACCTTATCCCCTTCACCCACCAGAAGCTTTGGCAACACACCGTGAAAGTCCGTCGGCTTGACCGCAAAATACTCGGGCTGAACCTGCACAATCACCCGCTCTGCCTCTCCTTCAAGCTTGATATCCAAGCCTTTTCGAATCGTAATGGCTTTGGTCATAGGTTTTTGTTATTGTGAAATCAAGTAATATATTTAAGTATGCAAATATTTAAATTTTTGTTAAGCTGCACAAACCGAAATTCGATCTTGCATTGTTAATTTGCTAACAAGACGAAATAAAAACAGCGCAAAATAAGAAAAGTTCTTTTTCAAGGGGAAAAAAGTTCAGATGTATGCTGAAAGGTCAAAATTCTTTCATTTTCAGCTGAAGGTTTGACGCTGGACAGGGTAAGTTTTCCGCTCCTCCGGCTTCGCTCGGGATGACCCTCTAAACAACTCAACCTCTCAACCTCTCAACCTCCTGACTAACGACTAGCGACTCACTGATGCACTAAGGTGGCTTTCTACCAGGAATAAGCCATAGGAGCTTCTCCACCGGGGCCGGGGAAGATCTCGTCCAGTTTTTTAAGGATATCTTCATCAAGCCGGATCCCCGCAGCCTGAACGGCACTTTCAAGCTGCCCGACAGTTCTGGGGCCAACTATGGGAGCCGTCACCACAGGATTATGAAGCAACCATGCCAATGCGACCTCTGCAGGCAGATGCCCGATTTTTTTGCACAGGCTCTCATATTGTTGAAGTTGATCGCGCTTATCTTCCAGGCGTTTGCGATTCTCTTCGGCAGAGCGCCTTCCTGGATCAAGCTTCCGCAATGCGCCACCTAAAAGCCCTCCTGCCAGAGGGCTCCAGGGGATCAACCCTAACCCATAGTGACGGCATGCCGGAATGACTTCAAGTTCAAGCATCCGGTTATCCAGATTGTAAACACTCTGCTCGCTTACCAATCCCAACATACCCCTTTTAGAGGCTTCCTGGCAGGCTGTGGCAATGTCCCACCCCGCGAAATTGCTCGAACCCACATAGACTACCTTCCCTTGCCTGATGAGTGTGTCAAAACTTTGCCAAGCCTCCTCCCAGGGACAATCATGGTCGATATGGTGCATCTGGTATAAATCAATCCTTTCGGTTTGCAACCGCTTTAAGCTCCCCTCACAATGTTTCATGATTTTATACCCACTCAGGCTCCGACCATCACTATTGACCTCAGGCAGATTTGACTTCCGGTTGACCGGGCTGTACACTTTGGTGGCCAATACCACCGCATCACGCCTGCCCCCGCCTTGTGCAAGCCATCGCCCAATGATCTCCTCTGTATATCCATGCTCTTTTGACCAGCCATAGACATCAGCGGTATCGAAAAAATTGATCCCCAACTCCAAAGCACGGTCCATGATCCTGAAGCTCTCCTCTTCACTCGTATGCCAGCCAAAGTTCATGGTTCCGAGGCATATGTTGCTGACTAGAACGCCGTGCCTCCCAAGTCTTTTATGTTGTACTGCCATCTTATAACTCCTTTTACATTTTGAATATCTGCAACCGGTTTATGATCTCAATCCATATGAACCTGGTATTTCTAAGTTCAAAGATAAGAAACCTTACCCCATACAAAAGGACTGATGTGAAAACATTTAATTTCTCCTGATGAATCAGAGCAGCTTGCCCGGTCATTTTTGTTGCCCGGGCATTTGAACACTAATGCGCCGACCACTTCGACAGGCTCAGGGCAGGCAGCTCAGCAAAGGTTTGCTGGTTTTTATGATTTTGGTCAATAAGACTCTCACCTGGATAAAACAATTCGTGAAGATCTGTTTCATCAGTGTATTCAGTGTTCAATTATCAGCTGGGCGGGTTGCGGTGCAATTCCGATACGTTGGGACTAAAGGCTTCGCACCGCACAGAGTCCTATTTATTGCAAGCTGCCCTTTCATTATTCAAGCATGATCTCAGCATTGGCCCTTTTATTACCCCTTCTTTCCCGGTCGATTAATGTATTTCTTTTCTCTTGTTCAGAAGTATTCAGTCCAACGGAGTAACGATTCCTGTTGATGATTTCATGGCAATTCTCTTCACAAAATTTAGCCCTTAACCAGTATTTGTCATTGATGTATTTCGGTTTGTCGGGCAACATAAAATCCATGATTAGCGCATATTGGAAAGCTGGCATATTTCCATTGCATAAATTCTCATATAGGGTGTTTTTGAAGTCAAAATCAACCTTATGCCAGGTTGAATAGCAGTGTTGAAGCATAATCTGCACACTGGCATCCCTGAGTTCTGAGGGGCCCCAAAAAATGAAGTGTCTTGCAAATGCCACAGAATCTTCAATATGGGGCAATCCTATCAGCTTTTCTTCCGGATATCCATAGGTTTCAATGATTTGTTTAAGCACCTGGAATTGTCGTTTATTGTTTATCCCCCATTGTAGCCAATAAATTGAAAACCTGAATAAAACAAAACCATCATTGACTTTTCGTGTATATTGCTGGTCAATAGTTAATAAACTGTCTATCTTTTTGGAAAGGCTGGTATCGATGGACGCTTTGTAGATGGAGTGTAAACTGTCGAAGTTATTGAAGGTCTTTTGCGTTGTCGGGTAGGTTAACGATTTTCTTGTTATTTCGTTGGTTCTGATCATCCAGAGAGGAATTCCCTGTTTGAAACTTTTAGCCAGCCACTTGTCTGCATTTATGGTGTCATTGGCAGTGATGCAAATCTGGAGTGCCTTAAGGCAATGTTTTGCAAAGATGAAATCGTAGTTTGCATAAATGCTGTCAAGGCGGTTAACCGCTAATGGATAATTCTGGGCTAATACGTCTTCGTCAATACGATGAAAAGTCCTGTGGTAGTCTATGTAGTTTTGTCCAAATGCCTGACTATACAGAAACAAAAGCAATAGCCATATTTTGAGTTGTTTCATTGCGCGTTCCGGAGGAAAGTTGTTATGTTTTTGTTTGGTTGTGCCAAGATTTAAAAACTCTCTCAAAATACGACTTTCTGGATATTGCACCACAAATTACACAGATTAACACAGATTATTCTCAGAGCTTTTAACCTCGTTTGAGGCTGGATGAGCGACCGTTAATGATTTGCCATCATACCGCTTATAGAGGCATCTTCGACATCGCTCACGGGATAAACAGCTGCTAATGATTTCGTATCGCTCCGCTCACAAAATCATTGCATCTACGCACTTTATACTTTTGTCGTTTTACTTTAGCTTTTAGCCTTTCTAATTGGAAAAGGTGACAGTCTTGGTGAAAGTGGGAACCGATGTGCCGTCTTCATAATACTCAATGGTAACCGGAGCATAGAAACCCACCTGATCCTGAGGCAGGAGGCATCTTTCCAACCGGAATGAGACAAGCAGATTTTGCCTTTGCGTTGAAATAATAATCTCTTCCGGTTTATTTGTTTCCACCAGCCACCCACCACTCTCAAGATCGATTGGATAGGAGCCATTGTTGCATGAGAACAACCTCTGACTGTTTGCAGGAAGGATCCTGATCTTTAGTGTTTTGTTCAAGGGAGTGATGGCAGCGAATACCATATCTTCCGGGTGATTGGCTACTGTGTTGATCACTGTCAGATTTTTATCGAGGAAATTGATGGCATCAACCCCTTCCGAATAGAAATGTGATGCCAGGACACTGGTTGGTGGGTATTGGATATCATTGTAAAGGGTCGGGGCGTGCTTTTCAACGTATTTGTTGATATAATATTGAAAATCAGAAAGGTTGACATTGATTCCTATTTGCTGGTATTTTTCCTTAAGGTTTTTCTGGATGTGGGCGGGATTCAGAAACCGCACATTGTCCCAGATCTGCTTTTTGAGATCAGGGTTGTTGATTTCTCCGTCATCGTTATAATTCTTCTTTATATCCAGATGACCCCTGATTTCCGAAGGTTAATAGCAAGTAGGTTTTCAATTGATTTTAGGGCTGATGGAGAGTAGGGGGGGTGAGCGGAGGTTTTTCCTGTGCAGGCGATTGTCCTATTCATTTTCTTCGTAATAATACGAATGATCAATTCCTTTCATAAACATATCGCGGTCGTTGATTTTCTTTGTTAAAGCGTTTCTTAGAAGGTTTTGCAGAACGCTACTGTTTGTTGGGCTTTTCATCATTGCATCCATATAATCTCTTTTGCCTATTTTGCTCCAGTCCACACATCGTTTCATGCGTTTTTTCAATATCAGATCCAGCCATATCCGTGTGCTTCTGCCATTGCCTTCCATAAAAGGGTGAGCAATGTTCATTTCTACATACTTATTAACGATTTCATCAAACGTCGTCTCCGGCATTGATTCGATTTTCTGCAGAGTTTCCTCAAGAAATTGCCATACAGCAAATTGAAACCCCCCTTTTGAAATATTCTTTTGCCTTATTTGCCCCGCAAAATCAAATAATCCTCCAAACAAGTATGCATGAATTTGCTGGAGACCTCTGAAAGTGCCAACCTCAATGTTTTCGAAGAACGAGCTGTCA
This sequence comes from Bacteroidales bacterium, assembly GCA_046496455.1. Lineage (GTDB taxonomy): Bacteria > Bacteroidota > Bacteroidia > Bacteroidales > SKPS01 > SKPS01. The sequence goes on from JAWOGX010000268.1 coordinate 10,129, forward strand.
AACAATGCGTAAGCTTTTGTTTTGCTTTTTCCATCAATGGTGCTATCACTGTAGGTAAACCACTCAATAAACCGGTTTGCCTTTGTTCCTGGAAAAGTTTTCCCCAGCGCAATAATTCCGTTGTAGTCAAGCATGTCGGTTAAACGCTTTTTGCCGTCTGGAGCAAGGATTTTCAACTGGGTAGTGATACTAACCAGTTGGCTGTTTTCTTTCTTTAGCTTCGCTTTAAGGTATTTCCAGTAGTTGCGGGTTTTCGTGTAGTCATCCTGGTCGGTGAGAACAGCAATAATATCCAGCACCGAGAACCACCATTTGGAACTCTGTTCGTCCCAAACAGCACGTACTTCGCGATCATTATAAAAACGGATGGATATTTTTGCTTTACTCATTACTTCACAATCCGCAATTAGTTGCTCAAAGTTATGAAAATTTCCTGATCCCGGATCTGGTTCTTGCTCATACGTGCTGTTGACACGGAACCGACAGATAATCAGGAATATTAAGCCAGGTATTGATCGAGAATAACTCCTGCCCCCCAGATGATGCTGGCGATGCCGTTGGTGGTAAAGAAGGCGAGGTTCACCCTGGAGATGTCTTTCGGGGAGATAATGAGGTGCTGGTAGAGGAGCATGGCGCCGAAGATCAGGGTGGCGCTCCAGCCGGGGATGGCGAATCCTGTGATAAACGCCACTGCGACAAGAGCTGCAAAGCTCCCGGTATGAAGGATTGACGAGAGAGCCATTGCATTTTTTCTTCCGATGGCAGCGGGGATGGAGCGGAGGCGATGCTCAATGTCAAACTTCTCATCCTGCAGTGCATAGATGATGTCGAAGCCTGCCACCCAGAGCAGGACAGCGATGCCGATGAGGATGGGGGTCAGGGCAAAGGATCCGGTTACAGCAAGCCATGCGCCCACGGGTGCAAGTGCCAACCCGAGCCCCAGGATCAGGTGGCAAAGGGCTGTAAACCGCTTGGTGAGGCTGTACCCCAGGATGACCAGGAGGGCAACGGGGCTGAGGGCAAAACAGAGTGGGTTGATGAGCCACGCCACGAACATGAACAGCAGGCTGTTGATGACGATGAACGCCAGCACCCTCCGGGCAGGGATCACCCCGGCAGGGATCTCACGCTGGCTGGTGCGTGGGTTCGCCTTGTCGATATGCCGGTCGATGTACCTGTTGAATGCCATGGCAGCATTGCGTGCCAGCACCATTGCCGCGATCACGAGCAACAACAACCGCCAGCTGATGAATCCCTCACCGGAATAAACGGCGATGAAAAACGATGCCAGCGCAAACGGCATCGCAAAAAGGGTATGGCTGAACTTCACCAGCCTGAGGTAATTGCTGATCATGGCAGAGGGTCTCTTTTCAGGGGTCAAACCTACATCTTTTTTTTAATCGGCTGATGCCTTGCGGGCAATAATCGCCGTATCCGGACCGGCACCAGGTCAATCATGCGTTGTCACAACAGATCAAAAAATTGGCATTGTTACGATCAAACAAGTACTTTTGCCTCATGAACCTCCTTCAACACGCATCCCAATACAGTCGCTTCCTTCTTACATCGGTTTCGCCAACAGGTGCAGAGGTTCCCTGGTTAACCGGACTTTTGGGCGGCAACCACAGTTCAAACGGTTTTGACAGCCATTTCCAGGCCATTGACGGGATCCGGAGGTCGCTCTCCCGCAATCACACCATGATCAGTGTGACCGACTACGGAGCCGGTCCAGGTGCAACCCTTTCCAAACAAAGGAAGATTTCTGACATCGCGGGGTCATCTTCCCGCGGAAGAAAATTCAGTTTGCTGCATTACAACCTCATAAGGCACCTCCATCCGCAAACCATCCTGGAGCTTGGCACCTCGTTCGGCTTCACGACTGCAGTGCTGGCCATGGGCGCCCCGGAGGCAACCGTGGCAACGATTGAGGGCTGTAGCGCAACTGCCGCCATCGCAGGGGAGACCTTCAAAAAACTCGGACTGACAAACACCAGGCAGGTTGTTGGCCCCTTTGACCGTGAGCTTGAAACGGTTCTTGAGCAATATCGTCCGTTAGACTATATCTTTTTTGATGGAAATCATAGAAAAACACCGACGCTCAACTATTTTCTCAAGACCTTGCCTTACAGAAGTGAGCGCGCTGTTTTCGTGTTTGATGACATACGCTGGTCGAAACCGATGACCGAAGCCTGGGAAGAGATAACCCGGCACCCGGATATTACCCTTTCGGTTGATCTCTATTCGGCCGGCATCATCTTTTTTGACCCTCAGTTACCAGGGAAACATCTGAAAATCCGTTATTGATCACCCAAAACCCTTCACGATGGATGAAATTATCAACATCAAAGAGATAAAGAAATACTACAAGGTGGGCACCCAGGTGGTGAAGGCGTTGCAGTCGGTTACGCTGCAGATCGGCCGGAACGAGTATGTGGCCCTGATGGGGGCATCCGGAAGTGGTAAATCAACCCTGATGAATATCCTTGGATGCCTGGACACCCCTACCGGGGGAAGTTACAAGCTTAATGGAGTGGATGTAAGCCGTTTAAGTGACAACAGACTGGCTGAAATACGCAATAAGGAGATTGGTTTCGTGTTTCAGACCTTCAACCTGCTGCCACGCAGCACCGCCCTGGAGAATGTGATGCTGCCTTTGATCTATGCCGGGTACAACAAGCAGGAGCGCTACCGGCTGGCGATGGATGCCCTGGAGCACGTGCAGCTGGGTGATCGTGTGGAGCACCGCCCCAACGAATTGAGTGGTGGACAGCGGCAGCGCGTTGCCATTGCCAGGGCCCTGGTGAACACGCCTTCCATCATCCTGGCGGACGAACCCACCGGCAACCTTGATTCCAAGGTCTCCATCGAAATCATGGGGCTGCTCGAAGAGATCCATCAGGCCGGCAACACCATCATTGTGGTGACACACGAGGAAGAGATCGCCAGGCATGCCCACCGGATCATCAAGCTCAAAGACGGCCTTGTGGAAGCTGGCTACCGGAACCCTTCCGTGATGAAGATGGCCGATTATAGCTCATAAATAATTTGCAGTGGCTGAAACAAAAGCTGTTCACCAATGTTTCCTGCATCATGGAAAAAGAGTTCAGGATTTATACAAAAACGGGCGACCAGGGGGAGACCTCCCTGGTAGGAGGCACACGGGTTAAGAAGAACCATCCGCGCATTGAGGCTTACGGCGACCTTGACGAACTGAAGTCATGGATAGGGCTGATCCGTGATCAGGAGATCGGGATGGATCACAGGAGAACTCTGCTGGAGATCCAGGACCGGCTGTTCACCATGGAGTCACACCTTGCTGCCGAAAGCGCGGAAGTGGCGGCAACGCTGCCAAAACTTTCGGCAAAGCATGCGCTGATCCTTGAGTCAGAGATAGACCGCATGAACGAAAACCTGCCCCCGATCAGTTCGTTTATCCTGCCCGGTGGGTGTGCGGCTGCTTCAATGTGCCATATTGCACGCACGGTATGCCGCAGGGTTGAACGTAAGATCATCAGCCTGATGGCCGAAATTGAGGTTGACCATCTTATCATTCAGTATATCAACAGGCTGTCTGATTACCTCTTTGTGCTGGCAAGGGCATTGACCTATGAGAGCAATGGTACAGAAACGCCCTGGTTGCCAAAACGTTAGCGATATTTCTTTTTTCTCTTGACTTTTATCTTTAAACGATTATTTTTGCAGAAAAAATAAGCAGGATGTATTGGACTCTGGAATTAGCATCGAAACTGGAAGACGCACCCTGGCCGGCAACCAAGGAAGAGCTCATTGATTACGCTCTGAGGTCGGGTGCCCCGATGGAAGTAATTGAAAATCTGAGGGAGATTGAGGACGAAGGTGAAATCTACGAAAGCATAGAAGACATCTGGCCCGATTATCCGACGAAAGAGGATTTCTTCTTCCATGAGGATGAATATTAGAAATCAAAACAAACCCTTTGGAGAGGCCGCCCACCAGCGGCCTTTTTTTTTCTGTGGGAAAAACACCACACCTTCCCCCTGGTCGAATTGAAATCCCGTTGATATTCCTGTTGATATCCCTTTAGCCATCGTTAGGTTTCTTCCCTTATTTTGCTTACTTTTGTGGTTGAATCAACTAACCCAGATTGTCATGAAAAAAGTATTATTTGTTTTTGTCAGCTTGTTATTGATGATCCGTTTTGCAGCCGCACAACCTACACCCGGTATAGCAATCGATAGAGAAGTGGAATGGCGCTTCGGCCTGAAGGCCCAGCCTTCAGTCAGTTGGCTCACCACTCCGCTCAAAGAGTTTGAAAACGAAGGGGTAAAACTGAACTTCGGATACGGGCTGATTGTGGAAAAGAGATTATTTTCCTCTGCAGTGCTGGCTACAGGATTCCTGGTCAATGACTTTGGCGGCACGTACAAATATGTCGGACAGGATAAGCATATTCTTTTTCAGAATCAGGGAGATCAGATCGACACTTCCATTCGCTTCAACTCCAGGAAACTGATGCTGAAATACCTGGAAGTCCCTGTGGCGTTGAAGTTCCGCACGCCAGAGATCAACTATCTCACCTATTTTGCCCACATCGGCCTTGATTTTGGCTTCAGAATCAAAGCCACTTCTGATGACAATTTCAGGGACCTGATTCAGGATCGCACGGGGAGTTATGAAAAGGAACCAGTGACCTCAGATGTCAACTTCATGAGGATGGGCCTTCAGTTGGGGCTGGGCACCGAATACAGCCTTGCCGGCAACACCGCGATCATGATCGGTGTCAGTTATGTAAACGGATTCACCAATGTGATGCGGAAGGAGTCGGACATCCTCATTTACAGCGACCAGAGCAAAGTAAAACAACAATTTTCGGGACAGGCTGTCAATCTCAACATTGCCATCCTCTTTTAATGTGCCGATGATGCCATGAAGGTAGCCCTTGCACAGTGCAATTATCATATTGGCCATTTCGAACAGAATGAGCAGGTGCTGAGGGATGCCATCCGCAGGGCCAGGGGAGCCGGTGCCGACCTGGTGATTTTCTCTGAGCTGGCGGTTTGCGGATATCCGCCCTACGACTTCCTGGAGTTTGGCGATTTTGTGGATCAAAGCATTGCCACCATCGGGCGGCTTGCAAAGGAGTGCGACGGCATCGCCGCGATCATCGGGGGGCCTGAAAGGAACCCCAGGACAGAGGGCAAGGAACTCTTTAACGCAGCCTACTTCCTGGAAAACAAAGCGATACGCACAACAGCCAGAAAGAGTTTGCTCCCCACCTACGACATTTTCGATGAATACCGGTACTTTGAACCTGCCACAGCCTTCAGCATCATTGAATACAAAGGAGAGCGGATTGCCCTGACGATATGCGAAGATTTGTGGGATGTCGGGGAGGAGCTGATGTATACACGGTGGCCGATGGATGAGCTGGCGAAACAGCAACCAACGCTGATGATCAACATTGCTGCATCGCCATTCCACCATGAACAGCCGGAACTCAGGCAGGAGATCCTGGCCATTAATGCACGGAAATACGGATTGCCGCTTGTTTATGTCAACCAGGTGGGCGCCCAGACGGAACTTCTTTTCGATGGCGGATCCATGGTGATCAGCAGGCAAGGGGAGCGTGTGCTGAATCTCCGTTCCTTTTCAGAAGATTTCGGGATCATTGAGACAGGCCAGACAGATCAGATGCCGTGGGCCCGGGGTTTTGAACCCTCAAGAATGGCGATGTGCCATGATGCCCTCATTATGGGTATCCGTGATTATTTCCGGAAGCTGGGTTTCAGCAGGGCTATCCTTGGGCTTTCCGGAGGCCTTGACTCTGCCGTGGTGCTTGTCCTGGCAGCAGAAGCCCTTGGGCCGGAGAATGTCAGGGCACTTTTACTTCCTTCCAGGTACTCATCGGATCACTCGGTAGCGGATGCCCTCGCGTTGGCAGAGAACCTGGGCGTACCCCACGAAACCATCTCCATTGAAGAGGGCTTCATAGCGATGGAAAACTCCCTCAAATCCTCTTTCGGCAACAGGAAGCCCGACATCACGGAGGAGAATATCCAGGCCCGCCTCAGAGCGGTAATCCTGATGGCCCATGCAAACAAATTCGGCTATATCCTCCTCAACACCTCCAACAAAAGCGAAGCTGCGGTGGGTTACGGTACCCTATATGGTGATATGTGCGGAGGTTTGTCAGTAATCGGCGACCTTTACAAAAGTGAGGTCTATGAACTGGCTGCCTACCTCAACCGGCACCACGAAGTAATCCCCCAAAACATCATCATCAAGCCACCCTCCGCTGAATTGCGGCCCGACCAGAAAGACGAGGATTCCCTACCCCCTTACGCCATCCTGGATCAGATCCTCTATCAATATATTGAAGAGAGAAAAAGCCCCGCTGCAATCATTGCGGATGGATTTGACGCTGAAACAGTATTGCGTACCATGAAACTGGTAAACAGCAGCGAGCATAAAAGGAGACAGTCGCCTCCGACATTGAGGGTTTCATCAAAAGCCTTCGGTTACGGCAGAAGAATGCCCATTGTGGCAAAATATCTTCTCTAATCAAAGAAAGAATATCCCTCAAAAAACGGGAACCTTCCCATCTTCTCCATGATCTCGTCAATCATCTCTTTCGGATAATCAAACTCATGCCTGGTCTTTTTCGGCTTTTTGAAGACGATGCCGGTACAGGCATTCAGCCATTTCACAGGCGCTTCCAGTTCCAGGAAATTACAGATGGAGACGAGGACTTCTCCGGGATTGCTGATCAGGTCTTCATGCCTGATGGTAAGCACATGGCATCCGCTTTCGGTGATCACCCTGTGGTTGGTGGCTGCCTGCTCAAAATGGCGGTGGATATGCTCACGCACACCTTCGGGGGTGATCTCCTTTCTCACGTCATTGCCCTGTCGCACCCTGGTAATGATGTTGTCAAACGGGTTTCTCACGACATGGATGAACCTGATTGGTACCGGGATATTGTTTTTCAGTTTTTCAATCAGCGAAAAGTTCTCGGTAAGGAGCATTGATGTCCTTCCCCCTCTTTTGTCACCAATCACTTTCAGTTTTCTGAATTTACCCTGCCAGGCCCCTTTAATCTCATAGCTATAGCCGCTCCAGGTCCTCCCTTTCCTTGCAAACTCCCTGCTGTTCTGCAGGATCATTGCATAGATCTGCCTGTAGTTAAATCCCTGTATCAGCATCTCCAGCACATCCAGTTCATGGCTGATGACCATTTCGGGATGGGCATCCATCATAGCCCCCACAAGGCTGTGCCCGCTGCGGGGATACCCGGTGAACATGCAAAATTGCTCAACCTGGCTGAATGCTGTCCGCTCTTTCAGATAGAGGAGGCTAAACTTGATTTTTTCGAGCATTGGCAACACATTTTAGATAGACATCAAGGGTATGGCGGGCCATGAGCCTGGGGCTGAAGCAGGCAGCCTGCTGCAGGGCAGCGTTCCTGAGTGCTGAGCGGAGGTTCCCGTCATAAAAAAGCCGTCCCATTTGCCGGGCAATATCCCCCGGGTTACTACTGTCGGCTGGCAATCCGGCTTCGCCGATCACCTCAGGCATGGAGCTGTTGTTGCCATAGATCACAGGGGTCCCGCAATTGAGCGCTTCCAGCAATGGGAGCCCGAAGCCCTCATAGTGACTTACATAGCAAAAGCCGAGCGCTTCCGAATAGAGATACGGGAGGTCATCATCATCCACAAAACCGGTAAAAATCACCTTTGAAGGGTCAAATCCGGCCAGTCGCTGCGGATGAAAGGCGCCCCAGGCCCTCTTGCCTGCTACAACCAGCATCAGGTTGGCTCCCGTATCTTCAGACAGCAACCTGAAGAAGGCCTGGATCACCCCTTCGAGATTCTTTCGGGGCTCAATGGACGAAAGGGTCAGAAAGAACGGGGCACCATCAGGGATCCCGTACTTACGGCAAACCTCCCTCCTGTCATCGCTGTTCACCCGGTAGTGGAACACCGACCGGTCAACAGCCTCATGGACCACATCCAAAGGCAGGTCTTCCCGGCCCGACAAGGTGATGGCATCACGGGCAGTAGCCTTCGAAACGGCAATGAACCTCACTCCCCGGCTCAACACGTACTTCCACCCTTTCTCTGCATTTCTGATGTTCTGGGGTGTATGAAACTTCGGGTAAATCCGGTGGGTGAAATCGTGCAGCGTTACCAGCAGAGGGGCTCCGGAACGGGTAAAGGGTTTGTAATGGTGTTGCAACGGCAGATGAATCAGGTCGGCGGTGAAGTCCTCCGCCCCGAATCCTTCCGGGTTTTTGCCCGAAACGGCAAGCTGAACCTGCTGAACTGCACGTTTGAGTAGCCGGACAGTCCTGATGGCCATATTCACGACCCCGTGAATCAGGCCCCACCAAATGTCGAACAGGCGGTGAAGAACGAGGATATTGTTCTTTACCAGAAACTGTTTGAAGCTCCCGGGAATGGCCCCCAGCAGCCACTGCTGAACACGGAGGGTCCACGAGGTTTTTAGTTTAGTGCCAACCTTGATTTCGTTACCTTGTCCTGCAAATCCGGTTTGGATCACTTCCCGGAGATCAGTCACCGGCAATAGCTTCCCACCGGCAAAAAGATCGAAATGCCACTGGCCGGAGGGGTTTTGATGCACATGGAGCAGCTCTTTCAGCAGCATCGCCTGGTAACGTTTCACACCATCATTCACCGGTGTGAGGAGCTTTTCCGCCTCGATGGTGACCCTGATCCGCTCCTTTGGGTTTTCCGGTGCCGTCGCTGCCGGGGGATCACCCATCTTCGTAATGAGCTCCCAATCGAAATCCGCATCATGGATCGGGGTCAATGAACCATTATACTGGTATCCGAGTTTCAGCATCACTTCGCCATGAATGCTCCAGAACAGGTTGTGCAACTCTTCCGGCATCTCCTCTTTCCATCCTCCGGCTCTACCCTTCCGGAAGTTCTTTTG
>JAWOGX010000225.1:0-8328 GCA_046496455.1 Bacteroidales bacterium
GCGGCTGCGGCCCTGGTTTTCTCATGACAGAAAATTACTGGCAGGACTGTCAAAGTGTGCCTGGAAAATATTGGGCCAATACCTGAAGCACTCCGCTCCTTATGACGATGCCGTGGCCGGCGGCGTGGTGGCGGTACATACATTCGGGTACTTCCAGAATTTCAACGCTCATCTGCACATCATCGCCACGGACGGATGCTTTTACCGGGATGGACAATTTATGACGGCCAATCGGCCTGCTCCCCAAGACCTGGAGCCGTTGTTCCGACAAGAGGTATTCAAACTGCTCAAAGCCCACGGCCTACCCCATCGTGTCATAGAAAACATGATGGGCTGGCATCACAGCGGGTTTAATGTCTATTGCGGACCGGCCATCCGGCCGGGCGACAAAACCGGCATGGAAAATCTGGCCCGGTACATTATCCGGGCTAATTTTGCACCATGATTTTGGTGGATACGCATACACACCTTTACCTGGATGAATTTGAAGGTGACAGGGAGGCAATGATGGAACGGGCAAGGGAAGCCGGCGTGAAGCATATGATATTGCCCAATATTGACAGGGAGAGTTTGAATCCGATGATGGCCATGGTGGATGCATACCCGGGGGTTTGCTTTCCGATGGCAGGGTTGCATCCCACTTCAGTAAAAGGGGATTTTGCTGCCCAGATGGATCCACGGATATGCCTTTTCAGGAAAGGTTTCCGGGATCGGAGAGTGTGGATTGGACCTGTACTGGGATAAGGAGCACATTGAGCAGCAGCGTACCGTCTTTGAGCAACAGTTAAGGTGGTCACTGGAGCTTGATTTGCCGGTTTCTATCCACATCCGGGATGCGTTCAGTGAGGTTTTTGAAGTGTTGGCACGATTCGGCAACACCCGGTTCAAAGGGGTGTTTCACTGTTTTACCGGAGGAAGGGAAGAGGCGGAACTGGCCCTGAAATACGGCTTCCTGCTTGGGATCGGAGGGGTGGTCACTTTCAAAAACAGCCCCCTGAGGCACATCCTGAAAGAATTTGCCGTTGACCAGCTTGTGCTGGAAACGGATGCCCCTTTCCTGGCACCGGTGCCATTCCGGGGCAAACGGAATGAACCCGCTTATCTCACCTATGTGGCCGAGTGCCTGGCCTCGGTTTGGGATATGACCCCCGAAAGGGTGGGGGAGGTCACTTCCGCCAATGCCTGCAATTTATACAATCTGAACGAGTTATGACAGACCGCACATCCATCCTGGTGATCTATACGGGGGGCACCATCGGTATGGTGAAGAACCCCGTGACGGGGGCCCTCACCCCGCTGAATTTCGATGAACTCTACCAGTACATCCCGATTCTGGAGTCTTTCCCGTTCAGGATTGATGCCATCTCCTTTGATCCGATCATCGACTCTTCGGATATGAACCCCGATTTCTGGGTGAAACTTGCGTCCATCATAGAGGAACATTATGAGGATTATGACGGCTTTGTGATTCTCCATGGATCCGATACGATGGCATATACTGCATCGATGCTCAGTTTCATGCTTGAGAACCTGAACAAGACAGTAGTGCTGACCGGGTCGCAGCTCCCCCTGGGGATGCTGCGGACCGACGGAAGGGAGAACTTCATCACAGCCATTGAGATTGCGGCTTCAATACGGGATGACATAGCTGTGGTGCCCGAGGTTTGCATCTATTTCGAAAACCGGCTTTATCGGGGGAACAGGACGACAAAACTCCATGCAGAGGATTTTGACGCCTTTTATTCAGGGAACTTCCCGTTTCTTGCCGAGGCCGGCGTACACCTGAAGTTCAATCACCCGCTGATCAGAAAACCCAATTTCAAGAGGCTGAAGGTGTATAAAAACCTCTCTGCCTCTCTGGCATTGCTGAAACTTTATCCCGGCATCACTCCCGAAGCGGTGGGAGCCGTCCTTGGCATTCCGGGGCTGAGGGCAGTCATCCTGGAAACCTTTGGCACGGGAAACGCCCCGACCGATCCGAAATTCCTGGAAGCGCTCAGGGAAGCCATTGCAGGGGAGATCATCATATACAATGTCACCCAGTGCAAGGCAGGAAGTGTTGAGGCGGGCAGGTATGATACCAGCACGGAACTGGTTTCGATGGGGGTAGTGAGCGGATACGACATCACCACAGAGAGTGCGATTACCAAAATGATGTATCTCCTGGGCAGATATCCTGACCAGGAAAAAGTGAGGTCGCTGCTGCCCATTTCTTTGAGGGGCGAAATCACATCAGGGCAGGCTTCCGGAGGTGTTGCACAACCCGGCCGTTAACTTGACCCGAAGTGCCGGATACTGATCGTTCATCCATAATGATACTTCATCCAACGGAAGTTCGTTGAAGAGATTACAGTTCAGGATTTCATGAGGTTAAAAAACCTTGATCATCGGATAATTAAAATAGTATAAACATTTTTATGAACATTTTTTTGTAATTTAGCGCCGCTTTTCGAACCCCCGGGGTGAAGCACGTTCTCAGAGAATACGAGAGAGGAGAGATGGCCGAGTGGTCGAAGGCGCGCGCCTGGAAAGTGCGTATACCCCAAAAGGGTATCGAGGGTTCGAATCCCTCTCTCTCCGCAAAAGAAGAAAACACCAACAAATAAAATCAACAAGAACAATCAACATTAAGAAACAACATGGTTTCAGACTTTCCGGAGCCCCATGGGGGGGGAAGGATTCAGGCCGGGGATCATGAAAGGTTAACAAAAAAAATCAAGACGCATGAAAAAACTATTTGCTTTTCTGGTTATCGCTGTTCTGATGGGTTTCAGCATTTCAAACACCCAGGCACAGGAAGAGAACACCGAGGCAGCTACTGAGAATGTGGAAGCAGCTGTTGACACAGCCGCCGTGGAAGAAGCTCCTGCTGCAGTTGCTCCCGAGGAAGAAGTGGAAGTCAAAGGTTTCCATCAGGTTCTTAAGGAGAAATTCATTGAAGGTAGCCCGGGATTTATGGCTATCGTACTTCTGGCACTTGTTCTGGGCCTTGCCCTCGCCATTGAAAGGATTATCTATCTGAACCTTGCTACCACAAATACCCAGAAACTCCTCCTCGAAGTTGAGGCAGCCCTCGAGAAAAAAGGTATTGACGGTGCCAAGGAGGTTTGCAAAAACACACCCGGCCCCGTAGCAAGCATCTTTTATCAGGGTCTGGATCGCCACAATGAAGGCCTTGATGTCATTGAAAAATCGATTATTTCCTACGGAAGCGTGGTGATGGGGCGTCTCGAAAAGAACGTCTCCTGGATCTCGCTCTTTATCGCACTGGCCCCGATGCTCGGGTTTATGGGTACTGTTATCGGGATGATCGGTGCTTTCGACGCCATTGAAAAAGCAGGTGACATCTCCCCGCAGATCGTTGCCAACGGTATCAAGGTTGCTCTTCTTACCACCGTCTTCGGTCTTATCGTGGCTATGATCCTGCAGGTGTTCTACAATTACATCATCAGCAAAATTGACAGCCTCGTGAACGATATGGAAGACAGTTCCATCTCATTCATGGACATCCTGGTGAAATATAACGCCAAAAACAGGTAGTCGGATACCGATAATGTAAAGCAGCATACCAGATGTGTGCTGCCCGCATTGGCTAACCTTTAAAACAGTAATTCAATGAGAAAAATACTCACAATAGCCGCAAAAGTTCTGACCATTGTCATCATTGCCTTTGCAGTCATCCTTACCGGGATCCTGCTTGCAAGGTCAGACAGTGACATGTCCAGGAACTTCCCCAGGGCATTCGAGGAAATCGGCATCACCCTGAACATCTTCACCATCGGCACCTATGTCGTCACCGGCCTGACGATTCTGCTGGTAATCGGATTTTCCATATACAATTTATTTGTAAAGCCCAAGGCAGCTGTCAATGCCCTCATCGGTATTGCAGCCCTTGCTGTCATCGTGATTGTTTCATGGTTTTTGTCCTCATCAGCCATTGATCCGCTTTTCGTCAGGGACATTGCCGAGAACATTGAAGTGACCGATGCTTTATCGAAACAGGTGGGTGCCGGACTGATTGCAACCTATATACTGGCTGCACTCTCCGTCCTGGCAATAATCTATGCCTGGATCAGTAAATTAATTAAAGGCTAAAAAGGAAAATTATTATGGCAAGACCAGTGAGTCCAATAAATGCAGGGTCGATGGCGGATATTGCTTTCCTGCTGCTGATCTTCTTCCTGGTAACAACCACCATGGATGTGAACCAGGGGATCACCAGGATGCTGCCTCCTTTGCTTGAAGAAGATGTAACCCCGCCCGAGATCAAAAAGAGGAACGTGCTCATCGTTCTTGTAAACTCGGCAGACCAGCTGCTGGTCAACAACAAATTCATGGAGATCGGTGACTTGCGCCGCGAAGCGGTGGAATTTTTCACCAATCCGATGAACAGCGAAGAGCTGCCGGAAACGGAATTGTTGTCTGAAAGGATCGACAGGGCGAGGGAATCCGGGGACACAGCCAGGTACAACAGCCTGCGACGCACACTGGATGTGCTCGGTGAGGATGTTATGGTTTCCAAAGGGGTAATCTCCCTGCAGAATGACCGAGGCACCTCTTACAAGATGTATATCCAGGTCCAGGATGAGTTGGCGCGTGCGATCACTGAAATCCGGAATGACCTTTCACAACGGCTTTGGAGTGTCAGGTTTACCGATATGAAGGAGGAAACCGCCGGCGACCGGATTACAGCAATCCAGACCGTAGTGCCTGCAGCAATTTCTGAAGCTGAACCCAAAAACATAGGAGGTAACTAGCACCATGGCAAAATTCAAAAAGAAGAAAGGCGATGGCCAGGTAACCATCAACACCTCCTCGCTTCCCGATATCATCTTTATGCTTCTCTTTTTCTTTATGGTGGCAACCACCATGAGGGAAGTGAACCTCTATGTGAAACTGAAAGCACCGGAAGCCTATGAAATCCAGAAACTGGAAAAAACAAGCCCGGTAAGTTACATTTATGTGGGGAAACCCCTTCAGCCGGCTCTTTTCGGTACCGATGACAGGTTGCAGGCCAATGACCAGTTCAAGGATGTCGATGAAATCGCCGAATGGGTAGTCCAGGAGAGGCAAATCCTTCCTGAAGAGAAGAAGAACAGGATGACCGTGGCCCTTAAAGTGAATGAAACCACCCACATGGGCCTGGTGACTGATATCAAGCAGGAGCTGCGTAAAGCCCAGGCTTATAAGATCAACTACACCACACGTAAAAAGGAGAAATAATCTCTGCCTTTAAGTTCAGGAGCCCGGTTGATTGCCGGGCTTTTTTTTATGCCGGATGTTTCCCTCGGAATACCAGATCAGAAAGGCAATGGCAGCGAGGGCGAACACGCTGAAAATGACTGCCCGGGGTTCCGTGTTGTATCCGAATTCCTGATACCCTTGCTTCAGAACCCCGTTCCTGGCCAGAAATTCCACCACTACTGCTGCTCCGTTGTTGATCAGGTGTGCAATGATCGGAACCCATAAACTGCCTGACCACACCAGCAGGTATCCGAATACCATCCCCAGCAGCATCCGGGGAATAAAGCCGTGGAACTGAAAATGAAAAAAGCTAAAAATGAACGCCGAAGAGATCACGGCAAGGTGCACATTTCTCATACCCCTTATGAACCATGTCTGGATGATTCCCCGGAAGAAAAGCTCTTCCCCGATAGCGGGTATGATCGCTACCATGAACATATTCATAATGAACCTTTTAATACCGGCATCATCAAAGAACAACTGAACGATCAGGGCTGCGTCCTCTTCGGCACGCATCAGTGCAGGGGGCAAAGGCATGGCCATATTGAGCTCTGTCAGCCATGCTATCAATGGTAACGACAAGGCCAGCGCAGCAATGGTCATCAGGATTGTGAACAGCTGAGGCCAGCGATTGACCTGAAGGATACCCGGAGTGAACGCAGGGCCGTAAAGGAGCCATACAAATAACAGTGGTGGTATGATGAATAACCCTGCCTGGGAGGTCATCTGTGTGATCGCAAGGATGGTTACAGTCACTCTGGTTACCACCAGGCCGTCTGCGTCTGAAGGGTTGGCAAGATACTCCAGGGCTGCCTGATAGTTGTTGAACCCGTAAAGAAGGATTGCGATAAATTGACCGAGAAAAGAGAAAATGATGACCGAACCTGCAGTGAGCACCCCGAAAAGGAGGAGCTGAAGCCAGGGGTTCATGGCACTGTATGCGCGGAAGTATCGGAGCATGTTCGGTTATTGGATCAACTGGAGCAAATGTAGACAAAACTCTTCAATGGATGATTTGCTATCTTTGCACCTCCATGTTGCGAATCGGAACTGTCGAAATACCTGGTTTTCCTGTCCTGGCTGCTCCAATGGAGGACATTACCGATCCCCCTTTCCGGCATCTGTGCAAACGGTTTGGGGCGGATATCGTATATACGGAATTCATCTCCGCCGACGGCTTGATCCGGGATGCCGTCAAGAGCCTTCAGAAGCTTGATTTCAGTGAAGAAGAACGACCGGTAGGGATACAGATCTTCGGAAGCAATGCGGAGAACATGGCGGAGGCCACCCGGGTTGCCACAGCTGCCAATCCCGACCTGATTGACATTAACTTCGGATGCCCTGTGAGGAAGGTGGCCATGAAAGGTGGGGGTGCAGGCTTGCTCAATGATATCCCCAGGATGGTGGAAATTACCAGGGCGATGGTGCGAAGCACCCACCTCCCGGTCACCGTGAAAACCAGGCTTGGCTGGGATGAGCATCATAAGGAGATTCTTGACATCGCATTACGCCTGCAGGATGAAGGGATCAGTGCCATCACGATCCATGGCAGGACCAGGGCGCAGATGTACCGCGGGAAAGCCGACTGGACGCTCATTGGCAGGGTGAAGGAGCATCCCGGGATTCATATTCCGGTTATCGGGAATGGTGATATCACTTCAGGGCCTGCTGCCGTGGAAATGAAGGAGAAATATGGTGTGGACGGGGTGATGATCGGGAGGGGCATGATTGGCAACCCCTGGATTTTCAGGGAGATCAGGCACTATGCTGCCACCGGCGAAATACTTCCACCACCGACCCTCCCTGAAATTGTTGAGATCTGCAAGGAACATCTCATTCGCTCTGTTGAATGGAAAGGGGAAAGGGTAGGCTTGTTTGAGATGCGGAAGCATTACGGGCAATACTTCAAAGGTCTGCCTGGGGTAAAAGAGTTTCGCAGCCTGCTTGTCAGGGCAGACTCTGCTGCAGATGTTATGCATCTTTTGGATCATTTTTTTGATTTTGTACGATGAAACGTATTCACAATATCCAACCGATCAGATATTATGCTCATCAGTAAAAAACACTACCGATCAATCTGGCTTCACCCGGACAACCCCGGAGTAGTGCAGACCTTTGATCAGCGGAAACTCCCGTGGGAGATTCAGATTGTGGATATGAGCACGCCACAGGATGCCTTTGATGCGATCAGGACAATGCTTGTCAGGGGTGCGCCCCTTATCGGCGCCACCGGTGCCTTCGGGCTATACCTGGCAGCGATGCAGATTGACAGGATGGAGGGGGGCGATGCCGTAAAACACCTGTTGGCATGGAAGGAACGACTGTTGAGCGCCCGACCTACCGCCGTGAACCTTCAATGGGCCCTCGAGCGGGTCTACGGTCGGATGGTATCCGTCAATGGAGAGGTCCAGGAAAGCAGGATAGCCCTGGAGGAGGTGAATGCGATCCTGGAGGAGGAGGTACGGATGTCGGAGCAGATTGGCAGGCACGGTTTGGAGATCATCCGGGAAATCAGCAAAAGGAAGCAGGGGGCCCCGGTGAACATCCTCACCCATTGCAATGCCGGATGGATTGCCTGCATTGACTATGGCACAGCCACCGCCCCGGTATACCTGGCAAAGGAGGAGGGAATCGCCGTGCATGTCTGGGTGGATGAAACCCGGCCCAGGAACCAGGGGGGCAGGCTTACCGCCTGGGAGTTGGGAGAGAACGACATCCCGCACCACCTCATCACCGACAATGCAGGTGGGCACCTCATGCAGCACGGTCAGGTGGATATGGTGATCGTCGGGACCGACAGGACCACCCGTAGTGGCGATGTGGCCAACAAAATCGGAACTTATCTCAAAGCGCTGGCTGCCAGAGACAACAATATCCCTTTCTACGTGGCGCTCCCATCTTCTACCATCGACTGGAGCATCAGGGATGGTGTGCGTGAAATCCCTATCGAGGAGCGTTCTGAAGATGAAGTGCTCAGGGTGGAGGGTTGGAATGGAGCGCATCGTCTTCCAGGCCACGCCCGGGGCCGAGGCGCCGGCGGAGATGAACTTCATGTTCCCGGACCACGGCGCGCTCTGCATCGCG
>JAWOGX010000230.1:0-3257 GCA_046496455.1 Bacteroidales bacterium
TTCTTTATTACCAGGTTGTCGAAGGATTATCGTGACAAGATGGTGAGCATTTTCAGCGGTTTTTTCGAGTTGATGATGAAGATCACCCTTTTTGTGATCAAATTCACGCCTCTCGGTGTATTTGCGCTGGTGGCCGGTGTTGTTGCGCCACACTCAGACCTGATGGCGCTTGCGGGGAATATGGGGGTTTATATGCTGGCCGTGATCGCAGCGCTCTCCATTCACGGCATCATCACACTTCCACTTGGTTTGCGGGTACTGGCGAAAGTGAGCCCGGTCAGGCATCTCCGGGCTATGCGGGTAGCACTCCTGACCGCATTCTCCACCTCCTCATCCGGGGCAACCCTTCCGCTTACCATGGAAGCTGTAGAGCAACGTTCAGGGGTTTCGAACAAAATCAGCAGTTTCACCCTGCCGATGGGGGCCACCATCAATATGGACGGCACAGCCCTTTACGAATGCGTAGCCGTGATTTTCATCGCAAACGCCTATGGCATTGACCTTAGCTTCGGCCAACAGGTGATTGTCGTAATCACCTCCCTGCTGGCATCCATCGGGGCTGCTGCTGTACCCATGGCAGGACTGGTGATGATGACCACCATCCTTACAGCTGTCGGGTTGCCCCTCGAAGGGGTCGGACTAATTCTGGCCGTTGACCGTATCCTCGATATGTTCCGCACCGTGATCAATGTATGGAGCGATAGCTGTGGTGCTGTGATTGTGGCCACATCAGAAGGGGAAAAGCTTACAGTGAGCCGGTGAAAACCCGGATGACCATACCCCTTTTTATGCCTGAGGAGGCGTGCCCTCACAGGTGTGTCTTCTGCAACCAGCACACCATTACCGGCAGGCAAAGCCGTCCATCGGATGAAGAAATCCTGGATACTGTCAGAAAGTATCTGGCCTCACGCAAACCCTCCATCAGGCATGTCGGGATCGGCTTTTTCGGCGGGAGTTTCACAGGTCTGCCATTGCCTGAAATGGAACATGTGCTCTCACTTGTCCAGCCATGGATCCATTCAGGAGAGGTGCAGGCAATCAGGCTCTCCACCAGACCAGATTATATTGATGAGACAATCCTTGATTTACTGAAACGGATGCGTGTGAGCACCATCGAGCTGGGGGTGCAGTCGTTCAGAAACCATGTCCTGGAAGCATCTGGCAGGGGGCATACAGCGGAAGATACAGAACGGGCTTCGGCCCGGATCCTGAAACATGGCTTCAGGCTCGGGCATCAGCTTATGGTGGGTTTGCCCGGAGAGGAACCAGGTGATGAGGGTTACAATGCAAAAGAAACGATCAGGATGGGTGCTTCAGATGTGAGGATTTATCCGGTACTTGTCCTCAAAGACACAGAGCTGGCACAACGCTATGCAAATGGGGTTTACCAGCCGCTATCCCTTGAGGAAGCAATGGCACGTGTCCGCAGGATGGCAGATATTTTTCAGATTGCTGGACTTAATATCATAAAAATCGGGCTTCACCCCTCTGAGAGCTTTTTAAGCGGCAAGCTGATCGCCGGTCCATGGCACCCGAACTTCAGGGAGCTGATCTGACCTAAAACATCGGTGGTTCAATCACCATGATTACTTTGCCCGTTTTGTCAAGATACCCTTTGGTAACCTTTCGGGTTTTATCATCATACTTCTCAAACCAGGCCATACCATCCTGCAGCGGGTGCAGGTCACGGTAAAGAAAATCTACAACCACTTTCCCCTGTGGGTCAATAAAACCTTTCTTGTGCCCTTTCATGGCAACAGCCAGACCCTCCTGAAACCCTGACCAAAAAGTGATGGTTTCACTGTAATTCGCAGCTTTTGCATAGGTCTTCAACACCTTCCCGTTCACATCAATCAGATAAAAGGTCTCGGTAAATTTCTCATCCATAATGCTTACCACTGCAACTCCTCCGCCGAATGGCCACACCTGGTGATACTGCGGGTTAACGATCAGCTTCCCAATGGTGTCAATAATCCCCCATTTGTTATTGGTTCCCTGCACAAAAGCCCTGTAATCGCTGAAGCTCTTCGGCTCTCTGGTAAATTGAAAAGGGACCCTGGTGTTACCCAATGTGTCTATAAAACCCCATTTCCCATCCTTCTTCACAGCAGCAAGCCCATCGGCAAAGTCCTTTGCTTCTTCATAAACCGGTTCTATGGCGAATTTCCCCTCTTTGTTGATGTATCCGTAGGCAAACTCCTTCTGCACGACTGCAAGATCATGACTGAAATGGGAGTGATATCCGTTGAGTGCAACAAAACCCCTGGCAATCACCTTTCCGGCAGTATCAATCAGCACCTTCTCATCCTGTAAACGGGCAAATGCCACATTTTCCCGAAAAGGGGATCCCGAATAAAACTTTGCAGGGATCACCATCTCTCCTTTCAGATTGATATACCCAACCCTGTCAGTTTGAGTGTCAACCACTGTTGTAAATCCTTCGCTGAAAGCAGGGAGAGCGCCGTACTCTTCCACCCAGGCTTTGAACTGAGGTTCGATTACTATCTTACCGGTCTTATCAACGAATCCCCATTGATTATCAACCAATACCGGGGCCAATCCATTATTAAAATATCCTATCTCCTTGCATATTACCGTGTTTTGGGCAAACAAACCAACAACAGAACAAAGGGTGAAAATGAAAAGCAAACTGATTTTTCTCATCGTATTGATTTTAAAGTTAAAGAATTCAGATCTGTACACAACGGCACCAAACTCATTTATTCAGAATTTTCAATTCGCCCGCTAAGATATTATTTTCAGTCAATAATCAACTTCCCTTACCGGAAAATCGCTTACCTTTCAGCACCACGCCAGCAGCGTGGCCTCCGCTACCGCTCCGGCATCAGCATATCAGCACCACGCCAGGGCGTGGCCTCCGCTACCGCTCCGGCATCAGCATATCAACATATCAGCAAATCAGCATATCAGCACTTCAACATCATGTTATTCATTGCCAGCCAAAATATTGAACCACCAGCTCTCCGCAAACTGGAGAAACTGGGTCAGGTGATCCCATTCATGACAAGTGGGTTGACCTATCCCGCGATTGCAGGGCATCCGGATATTTTCTTCTGCAGGACTGACAGGGGATTGATTGCATCCCGCGCAGTTCCTGAAAATGTTTTAATACGTCTGGAAGATGCCGGGATAGAGCTGGAGGTGTCTGCCGGAATACCTCAACCCTCCTATCCCGGGTCAGCACTTTTCAATGCCGTTGTGACCGATGGTTATCTTATCCACCGGACTGATGTTAC
>JAWOGX010000256.1:0-6663 GCA_046496455.1 Bacteroidales bacterium
CGATTTTGCGGCCATTGCCGTGCAGATAGAGCAGCGTGCCGCGCGCGGCGGACGGCTGGACTTCCTGGGCGAACACGTCAACAGCCAGGCCGAGGCCGGCGCCAACGCCGACGAGTACATCCGCGCCTTGCAGGCTATCCAGGATTGCGGGCAATGTTGGTACCCAGGTTGCGGTTGCAGAAGTCGATCAGGTTTGGCAGGGAGGTGGGATTCGCATACCAGTCACCACCGCCGTTGTATTTCAGCAGGGCAATGGGTACAGACGGGGTGTCAACCGGCGCATTGGAAGCCGAGATCATCATGATGGCAGCCAGGAAAAGCAATAATCGGTACATGAAAAGGCTTTTTGATAGCAACGGACAAAGATAATCAATAACCCGGTGATTTCAGAGGTTGACCAGGTTAAAGGTAAAACAGGCTGCGAGAGCGGCTGTTTCGGTACGCAGGCGGGCATCCCCCAGGCTCACGGCAAAGAATCCCCGGCCCGTGGCTTGTTCCACCTCTTCTGCTGTAAAATCACCTTCCGGCCCGATCAGGATTAACGCGCTTTCACCCTTGCGGATAAGATCTTTCAGCAGCGGCTTGGGATCGGTGCCACACCACGCTATGTATTTACCGGCTTCTGTAGTATCGGTGATGATATCCCTGAATTTTACCGGCTGGTTCAGCCGGGGAAGCAGGCTGCGCCCCGACTGTTTCATGGCTGATATCAGCAGGTTTTGAAACCTTTCAGGTTTGAAGTGTTGTTTTTCCGTGCGATGACAAATGAGCGGGGTGATTTCACCGATGCCGGTTTCAGTCGCTTTTTCCAGGAACCATTCAAACCTTGAGGGGTTTTTCAGCGGGGAGACGGCAATGTGCAGCGTATTTTCCCTTACATCTTTTCCCTGTTCCCCCTTCTCAATGGTGAGGTGGCATCCCGACAGGTTTTCATCCAGCAACCGGCATTGGTAGATCATCCCTTTGCCGTCTGTTACTTCAAGGGTATCTCCGGGCCGTTTTCGCAGTACTTTGAGGCAATGTCTCGATTCGGTGGGATCAAAGGTGATAATCCCGGCATCTGATATGGCCTGACTGAAAAACATAGGGGGTTCTCTTTAGTGAATGGCCTTAAATTTCTCTGCAATCTCACTTGCGGCGCGAAGGCCGGCCTGCAGTGCTCCTTCGATCCAGCCCCCGGCATAGGAAACGGCATCACCGGCAAACCAGATATTGTTGGAAGGCCTTGCCAGGGCTTCATAGTAGTGTTGCTGACCGGCATAGAACTGCTTGAAAGCGCCCCGGTATCCCGGCATCTCCTCCCAGCTGAACCCATATGCACTGACCACATGGGGGCGGATGCTGTCTTTTCCGTATATCTCCTCCAGCATGTCGATCGCTTTTTCAGCACGCTCTTCTATCGTGGAGGCATGCCATTTCCTGCTGTCATCCTCCCAGGTGTAGCTGGCGCAGATTAATCCTGAATCAGTGTCTTCAAAATCAAATAGATAAGTACCACGGATCGGCAGATCACTGATGGTGGTGGTGATTTCAGAACCCGGCTTTTTCCAGAATGCAGTTTCTGTCTCCAGGAATATTTTGCCTGATGACATGAAATGGGTGTTGTAGATGGCCTGCCATTGCCTGTGATCCAGCAGGTCGTGCCGGATCTCCATCTCCATCTGTATCGCCCTGGGCTGGGCTGTGATGATGACCGCATCTGCGATGAAGGTATCTCCCTGTTTGGTGGTAAGGATGAGCTGGCCCGCAGCATCATCCCTGTCAATCCTGGTGACGGGGGTGCGGGTGTTGACCAGTCCCAGGTCTTTCAGTGAATGCAGTTCATCCTCCTCCACCGGCACCCTATGCTCCAGGAAGCCGCGCGCCAGTTTGTCGTTCCCACCCACAATTTCCATCTGCTCATCGTCCCAGCGGCACACGTTAATGCGCAGGATCTCTGTGAAGCTTATCGGATACAGGGGGCCATAGCCACCCACGCCGAAACCCACTGTGCTAAAAAGTTCGATCTCTTCGGTACTCCATTGCTGTTCCACAAGAAAATCCCTGAAAGTCATCTCCTTGTAACGCGAGGTGATCTCCTTCCAGCGGGCAGTGCGCTGCTCAGGATCATGCCATACCTCCTGGAGCCGCTGCGAGAAGGGCCTGATCGCTGCGTCCCACTTCCCGTAAAGGTGTGCCACCCAGGGTACCTGCTGGTCCGGACTGCCAAACTCTTTCTTCCCGTTGACGTAATAGCAGGTTTTGATATTGTTGGGATTAGGGAACTTCCTGGTTTTAATGCCAAAAAGATTCAGGTAATGCATCAGGGTGCGGTGTACAGGTGGCACCCGCATGCTTCCCATCTCGGCATATACCAACGGGTCGTCAAACTCACGCACCGTGAATAATCTCCCGCCAACACGCTCAGAGGCCTCAAAGATCACGGGGTAATGCCCTGCCCTGAGCAATTCGAGCCCAGCCAGCAAACCTGAAGCACCCGCCCCGATAATGGCCACCACGGCTGGTTGCCCCATTGCGTGCGGCAAACCCTCAACAGCCAGCTGAGTGTAATCAAACGGATCATCCGGGAATGCCGACGGATCAAAAGTGATCGGAACCGGATGGTCCTGTCTAGCTGAGGCAGTAAAAGTTTCAGGATGAACACCTTCGCCCTGAATCTGTCTGAAAGGCCGCGTCCCGGAACACCTTGCTTCCAGTTCAAGCTGCATGTTCCCGGGACGCTTCTGTTTGTATTTTTCGATATTCTTCATCTTCGGTCTTATAGTCTTTAAACCGATGGAAAAGCAAAATGTTAAAATGAGTCATCAGTCATCAGTCGAGAGTCGAGAGTAGACTCTCAACTCTCAACTCTCGACTCTCAACTCCTTTCACCGTACCTTCGAGAACCTCAGGCACCGGTGAGGCCACTCTCGACTCTCAACTCTCAACTCTCAACTCTCAACTCTCAACTCTCGACTCTCAACTCTCGACTCTCAACTCGTACCTCTTTATCGCCCAAAATGAAAGCTTCCAGGCAACCCATATCACCACCGGCCACGACAGCAGCCACAAAATTTCATGCAAGTATTTCATAATCAATAATATTTAGAACAAAATAGCCAAAAACACTGATTTTTTTAACCTTCTGATGGAATCACATTTTTGTTTTCCCGGTGATTACGCAGATCAGCGCAGATGATAATCATTGTATTACACAACGTCTTTTCTGTGCAAATCCTGGTAATCCCTGCAACAACCATTAATCATTAACCATTAATCATTAATCATTAATCATTAATACACGTGGCTCTCATCGTCCAGCTCTTCAGAGGTCATCTTCTTCCTGGTCATGGCCCTCCAGACAATTACGATGTAAGCAAGGACAAACGGCACCAGCAGGGAAACCCAGCTCATTGCAGTGAGCGTGGTATGGCTGGATGAGCTGTTGCTGATGTGCAGCGAGCTCTGGATGTCGTGGGCAGACGGGTAGTAGCAGGTGTTGTTGAAGCCGGCCAGCAGGAACAGCGACAGTACGGTGAGTACGGTACCGGCCCCGGCGAAGGTGAATGCCTGCTTGTGGGATTTGAAGATGCCGAGGTAGAGGCCGGCCAGCACCGAAACCACGCCGATCAGCATCATGGCTGTATTGAGAGGCATTTCCAGGATGTTATGGAAGTATTTGTATGGCACAAGGGATACGACACCTGTTTCGGGGTCATAACCATAGCCTTGCTTGAACATCAGGTGGATCAGGAAGTAAAGGAAAAAGGCAAGGAAAGGAACGGCATTGCGCATGAGGACCTTCGGCACGGCGGCTGAAATCTCATCCGAGTGGATGCTTTTCTGGAGGAAGAGGGCGCCGAGGATCCTGGCCAGGAAGAAGACAGCAAGGCCGAGGGCCACATTGTGAAAGTTGAGCACTGCCTCAAGGCCGTGCGCCGGATGTGCCCAGTACGAACTTTTGATTCCGTGGTGCCCGAATTCCACCACGAAATTAGCGCCGTTGAAGAAAGTGCCCACGGCAGTGCCAATGAGGATGGTGCCCAGGAACCCGTTGAGGAAAAGGAACAGTTCGAAGGTTTTCCTTCCCAGGATGTTGGATGGTTTGGTACGGTATTCATACGAAACAGCCTGGATCACAAAGGCGATCAGGATGGCAATCCATACCCAGTAAGCCCCGCCGAAACTTGTTGAGTAGAACAGTGGGAACGAGGCGAAGAATGCCCCGCCGAAGGTAACCAGGGTCGTGAAGGTGAGTTCCCATTTCCGCCCAAGGGCATTAACCAGGAGCCTTTTGTCTTTATCGCTCTTTCCAAGGGTATAGATGAGGGTTTGTCCTCCCTGCACAAACATCAGGAAGACCAGCAGCGAAGCTAGGAGGGAGACAATCACCCACCAGTATTGCTGTAATGCGAGATGTGACAGATTTGCAAACATATTAGTTTCCTCCTTCCTCTTTAGGTCCTATTTTGATTTGTTTGGTCATGATCGAGATTTCAGCGATCAGGAGTGATGTGAAAATCACCACGAAGAGCCAGAACGTTGTCTGGACTGCACCGCTGTCGATCCTTGTGACGCCGATCATCGTGGGCATCAGATCCTGGATCACCCAGGGCTGCCTGCCCACCTCCGCCAGTACCCAGCCACACATCGAAGCCAGGTAAGCAAAAGGTATCGTAATTACGGCAAGCCTTAACCAGAACTTCTTCTTCTCCATCTTATCCCTCATGGTCCACACCAGCACCATAAAGAACATCAGTATAAACAGAAAACCGAGGCCTACCATGATCCTGAAGCTGTAGAAAGTGATCGGTATATTCGGAATCAGTCTATGCTCATTGTTTTCGAAGTAACCATATCCGAAATACTTATAGTGCTCTTCGAGCAGTGCCCTGGAGGCTTCTGCCAGGCTGTCGTTGCCGTTCTTTTTTGCCTCCTTGAAATCGGCCAGGGCCTGGATGGCGATTTTTCCCGAAGCGATCTTCTCTTTGGCAGATGGGAGCCCCTGTTCCGGGTTACCGTCAATGAGGTCTTTCACCCCCGGAACATAGGCATCCCAGTTCAGGTAAGCCATATAGGAGAGCATATTGGGGATTTCAATCTTGTATACCACATCTTTTCCGGGAATGGTGTCGTCTGGGTTTTCGGAATTGATAACGAAACCAAGGGTAGTGAGGCTTGCCCCTTTCTGTCCCGATTTCATCCCTTCCATGGCTGCAAATTTCATCGGCTGCTTTTTGGCCACCAACCTTGCAGATCCATCTCCGGTACCCACTGTCATTACGGAGGCGATGAGGCCGAACACCGAAGCGATGATCATGCTCTTTTTGGCTACCATCTGGTGCCGGCCGCGAAGAAGGAACCATGCACTGATGCCAATCACAAAGACGGCGCTCAGGGTGTAGGCACTGGTGATGGTGTGCAGGAACTTGTTGATGGCCATGGGGGAGAGGAACACATCCCAGAAGTTCACCATCTCGTTGCGGGCCGTCTCCGGGTTGAATCTCATCCCGACCGGGTCCTGCATCCACGCGTTGGCTACCAGGATCCAGAGCGCACTCAGGTTGGCGCCGATGGCCACAAGCCAGGTGGAGGTGAGGTGAAACCGCTTGCTGACGCGGTTCCACCCGAAGAACATCACCGCAATGAAGGTGGTCTCCAGGAAGAAGGCCATAATCCCCTCAATGGCGAGCGGCGCCCCGAAGATATCGCCCACGAACCACGAATAGTTGGACCAGTTGGTCCCGAATTCGAACTCGAGGATGATCCCGGTGGCAACCCCGATGGCGAAGTTGATCCCGAACAGGGTCATCCAGAATTTGGTGATCTTTTTCCACTCGGGATTACCCGTCCGCACATAGATCGTTTCCATGATCGCAATGATGAAGGTAATCCCAAGTGTCAGCGGCACAAAGAGCCAGTGGTACATGGCCGTGAGGGCAAACTGCCCGCGTGACCAGTCAATCAGTGAATAGTCAAATTCAAACATGGGTTATGGTTTTGGTTTGGTCAATTCGTCAATCACATAGTTGCTCCGTTCCTCATTGCTTTCGAAGTTGGTCTTCAGGAAATTGGGAAAAAAGAAAAGCTTCAGGATTGCAAACATCACAAAGAGCTTCACCAGGATGATAATCCACAGTGAACGCCCCCAGGTCATCCTCCTGAAGCCATCAACATAAAAATGAAACACCCTGGAAAATACGTTCCGGCGTGGCGTCATCAATGCATCAACTTTTTCTGGTTATGGTTTGCCGTGGTCATTCCTCTTCGTACAACCCGAGAAAGGTATACCCCTTTCCTGTGATCGCCTGTTCAATCTCTTCTTCCGTGATAAGACCGGAGTCGTAGGTGACAAGGGTGTATTTTTCCTGGTGCGAGGAAGTTACTTCAGCAACCCCTTCAAGTTCTCCTACGGCATAGTTGACAGTATTTTCGCAACCTGTGCAGGTCATCCCCTCAACACTGTATTTTACCGTAACCAGGTTTGTTGAATCAAGCACACTCCCGTTGGCCTCTTCGGCCGGCTTTCCCCTTTCAGCACACGCTATGCAGAAAAAGAGAGCAAAAAGCGTTAAAAGTACCTTGTTTGTCATCGTTTGCAGATTTTATGGCCCTGTTTATTTAGAATGAGGTAAAAGTACATTTCATCACGAAATAAAAAAAAAATAACCTCATATTTTGAAT
>JAWOGX010000060.1:0-6197 GCA_046496455.1 Bacteroidales bacterium
TAAGTAGCTTGCCCGTTTTTTTTTATCTTTTTGTGTTATGTTGATCAAGATCTATCCCGAAAACCCGGCACCAAAACTCATTGAGTCTGTTGTCGAAGTGCTGAATCAGGGTGGAATCATCATCTACCCCACAGACTCCGTCTATGCGATGGGATGCAGCATCCTTAAACCCAGAGCCGTCGAACGGCTATCCAGACTTAAGGGGATTAATAAGGAAAAAGCACGATTCTCATTCGTTTTTAATGATTTGTCGGATCTTTCCATGTACACAAAACCCATCAGTAATTCGTTGTTCAAACTGATCAAACGCAACACGCCGGGTCCATTTACTTTCATCTTAGAAGCCAACAACAGGATTCCCAAATTATTGCAAAGCAACAGAAAGTCGGTTGGGATCAGAATCCCGGACAACAATATTGCGAGGATGATTGTCGATAAGCTGGGACACCCAATGATGTCCACTTCTGTACACGACGACGATGAGATTGTTGAGTACACTACTGACCCGGAACTGATCCATGAAAAGTATGACTACGAAGTGGACCTGGTGATTGACGGAGGATTTGGGAATAATATCCCCACAACGATCATTGACTGCACCGGCGAAGAACCCGAAATCCTGCGGCAGGGCAAAGGCGTAACAGAGTACTGAGAAACGGAGTAAAAATTCCAGGCTATGCTGAAAACAAATCTCTTCAAAGATCTTGTTTATCATAAGGTACCGGACATGGAACCGGTCGAAACCCTGGTCGATTCTGATCAGGTGCGGATTGAACGCATCGTCTCGGTCGGTCATACAACACCGGAAGGGTTCTGGTATGATCAGTCTGAAGATGAGTGGGTTGTATTGCTTGGAGGGGAAGCTGAGATCACCTTTGACAACGGTGAGGTAATACCAATGGAGGCGGGCGATGCGCTGATGATTGAAGCCGGTTGCCGCCACAGGGTTACTGCCACCTCAACCCATCCGCCTGCAGTATGGCTGGCCGTATTCATCAGCAAAACATCGATATGATCAGCAAGAAAGAGCTATTCTTCAGGCACCTGGCCCAAACCTCTGATGCCCCCCTGGCTTTGGAAATCGAAAAAGCCGAAGGGGTTTATCTGTATACCCCGGCGGGCATGAAGATCATCGACCTGATTTCGGGTGTTTCCGTCAACAACGTAGGGCATTGCCATCCCAAAGTTGTTCAGGCAATCAGGGAACAGGCTGAGCGTTATATGCACATCATGGTGTATGGTGAAGTGATCCAATCGCCCCAGGTGATATTGGCAGAACAATTAGCGGCTATGCTGCCGGAATCTCTCTCATCCGTTTATTTTGTCAATTCTGGCAGTGAAGCCAATGAGGGGGCTTTGAAGCTGGCGAAAAAATTCACCGGCCGAAGCGGGATCATCAGTTTTACGAATGCCTACCATGGATCTACCCACGGCTGCCTGAGCATCATCGGCGGTGACTATTATCAGCATGGATACCAGCCTTTGCTGCCAGATACCCGGCGTTTGCAGTTCAACGATCCTGAGGGCATCAGCCAGATCACCCCTGACACTGCAGCCGTGATTATGGAAGTGATCCAGGGGGAAGGGGGCATTTTGGCAGCAGACTTCGATTACCTTGGTCAGATAAGGGCTAGATGTTTTGAAACGGGCACCGTGCTCATCTTTGATGAGGTGCAGACCGGGTTTGGCCGTACCGGAAAGATGTTTGCTTTTGAGCATTACGGCGTTATCCCCGATATCCTGACGCTTGCCAAGGGGATGGGAGGTGGTATGCCCATCGGAGCCTTTATCGCTTCGGACGACATTATGCGTGTCTTAAGAAACAATCCGGCACTCGGTCATATTACCACCTTCGGCGGGCATCCCGTTTCAGCGGCTGCAGCCATTGCCTCACTCGGGGTAATCAGCGAACCGGGTTTTCTGGAAGAAGTTATCCGCAAAGGGTTGAGATTTAAAACGATGCTCATAAACCACCCTGCCGTTGAGGAGATACGGCAGCATGGCCTTATGATCGCAGTGAAGACAAAACCAGGGGTTTCTGTGCAACAATTCATTCTCAAGGGGCTCGAAAACGGTTTTATGTCCGATTGGTTCCTATTCTGTGACAATGCATTCCGCATTGCCCCTCCCCTGACCATCACCGATAATGAAACTGATGAAGCGGTAAGACTTGTCAGGCAGACCCTGGATGCCTTTATTCATCCGTAATGATTAAAAATTTCTGCTGAAGGATCATAATCTTTTCCATCAGAAAGACGGGTAATTCACCCTCCATACCTGTCGGGGTGCTGAATTGCTGCAACGATTGGCGGTACAACCTGAGGGCAATTGCATCATTCCCTCTGCACTCCTCCAGATCAGCCATGAGCAGGCTAAAATGAAACACTGTCGAATCTGAATCATACAGGTTCCTGGCATAAGGTTCTGCTTCCCTGCACTTTTTGCGCCTCATCCAATAAGTAGCCAATTGATATTTTTCCTCTTTCGAATAATCATTCATCTTTTTGCCGGCAGACTTCAAAACGCTGACTTTCATCTTGTCTGACCAAACTGTATCCTGATTTGCCTCCATCAACATACCTGCCCTGATCGTGATCAATCCGGGCCGCCAGCTTTTTGTTGCAATGGGATCAATACCGTAAAACAGATGAAGCGGCCCATCCGGATCCATTGTTTCCACCGGTATGGGTAAAGGATCAATCAGGTGGAACGGGAGCCTGAACCTCTTTTTCTGCCCTGGCGATTCAACCTGCAGGACCAGGGACTCATACCATGGCTGATCCGGTTTTGCAAAGCGGATCGGCGCAAAAGCAGAATCAAGCTTTGCCAGGAACGGGGTATTATCAAGCAAAGAATCAGGCACATCAAACATCACCTCCTCAAGGGTGATCCCAATGGTTGAGACTATGCCAACCATGAGCACAAGGGGCATCCCCTGATTGATCCCAATCTCACCCCTTCCCTCTTCACTCATAAGATGAACATCAATCCTGGCATCCTGCGCAGCAACACCAGCGGTTTGAATCAGTAAAATCGTCACTATCAATGTTATTGCTTTCATGGCTTACAGGTTATTTTTATCTGGGACTTGCATTTTCCTCTCTCTTTTCCGGCCCTCTTTCCACATCGGTTTGATGCATTGATGCCGGTTCCGGTGACCAGGTCAGTAATGGTGGTACCGATCTCGGTATTATTCTTTGAAACCAGGCGCCAACCGGCAACATTCATTCTAAGGGTGTCCAGGGTACAATCGTAATTGCTGGAGGTACCCTGATCAATACAATAATGTACGGTATGAAAGTAACGCATCCAGCAGTTGACATCGCCACTGGTAATACCCCCCGGGCAGGCAATCATGAGCCACATCGTATCAGCAGTGGGATTATGTGCACTTTTTTTGTCAAGAATCAGTTGTGCCCCGGGCAATAAATAACCCCTGATAATCCCCTCTCCGTGATGCAACGCACCAATTCCGTGGGACAATTCATGAGAAACTGCATACGACTTATAGACAGGATTTGCCAGCGTCGTCCGGTTGATCCATATCCATGGGCAGTTGTTGATACCGATCCCCGCAGCATAGCCGACCGGTTCATTGATTGCTCCGTTCCATAAAACCATGCGCAATCCCCTCTGGTCAAAACCCAGTGCGTGTGTTTTTCTGTTTTTATTAATGATCCGATCAGGGTTCATTTCTGTTGAATCAATACTCATAGTCAGTAATCCTGTTGACGAAAAAGTGCCAAATCCAAGGTTATTCCTGTCCCACACAAAAAGGTTTTTACGTTCAGGATCAAGGCGCTGATGCTTCCCTTTGATCATGAAACCACGGTACTCTTCATATGCTGAGATACCATCACCAGTAACAGGTACAGGAGGAATGTGGTCTTTGTCAGCTTTCGGATCGTAGGGATCGCCAATTTTCCCGGCTCCTGAAAGCTTCCGGGAGTCCGGTATCCACCCCCAATCGGCAATCCTGTTCTCATCCACATCCTTCGGAATGCTCACCCGGTTGTCAGGATACTCCTGTTTCACACTTCTGCCCTGCTCCCCGTGCGAAAGTTCATTTTTCTTCCAGGAAATTGACTTGTAGGGTATCTCGGTGCTATAGGAAGCATTGGCCAGGCTACGCATAAATCCGTAACCACCATAATCCCATGATTGCAAACAGACCTGAAATTCCTTGACCGGTTTGCGCGAATTCGCCTGCATGCACCATGTTGTGTCAGCCTGGTTCCATCTCCTGCCATATACCGTGTCAAAAAGCTCCCATTTATCGTTGTTTTTCTGGAATGTCAGATCCGGACAAGTGTCAGGAAACAAACCCCACGGTTTGAAATCCAGTGGCCAGTTCATGCAGACACCGGGCTCCTTGCTCACATCCAGCAGTTGCATTATGTGAATGCGGCACTGATGAGGTAAGGCCTCCTTCCATTGGTTTTTATCCTGGTATACAAGGTATGATCGCTTATATAACAATGCCCCATCTCTGGGAAGCCACTCAGCGTGGGTTTGATCGAGTTTTATGCCCGGTTTGTAAACCTGCAGTTTGATTTTGCCTGCCGGCGGTCTCTTGTCCGTTATCTTTAAACCGCCAGGATTGTAAACCTGAACCTCTATCTGAATCTCCTCCGCAGTATCCGATGCTTCGTAAATAACATACCGTCCGGTGTTGCCCTTCACAAACCGCCCCCCTCCCTGTGTGATAGTCCAGCTGTACTCCACATCATCCAGGAGTACTTTTTTCTCATCGTTTGTCGGACAATTCACCGACTCACACCAAACCCTCACCTCATCCGGATCGCTGACATACGATGCAGTAAGCCTTATCCACTCTTTATAAACCAATTTGTCTGCCTCCGGCACCCCGGGCAATCCAATCAATGGTGTCTTCAGGTCGTCATCACGCGACCAGGCCGGCCCTTTGGTCTCACATTCCCTGCGCTCAAGCCCTGTAACCTGCGTTGGGGAAGGGAGACTGAAACTGTCAGATTCAATCGTAATTTTATAAACATCCGGCTTTTCCCGCGAACGATGAGTTTTCACTGTAATCATCCTGACTACTGTCGAATCAATCGGTTGCGATTTGTTATCATCGATGATGCGCAATCGTATTTTTGTCTCTTTGGTGCTATCAGGGGCAACATAGGGCGCCATAAATGCCACCCTGTTTCCCGGAAGGCTCCTGGAAACGCCAAGGCAACCAAGTTCCACAAAATCTCCCTCACCACTGACAATTGCCCAATCGTATCTCACCCTGGAGGAGATCACCCGCATATCTTTGGAACCCCTTTCGTTACAATTGGGTTTTGGGGTGCAGGTCCACCAAAGTTGATCATAGTCGGCACCAATGGCATGGAGCGGAATAAAATCGTCCCTGGCAATCTCCATTTCTTCTTTCCAGGGGAATAACCCACCGTTCATCGCAGGTGCAGTATCCAACTGCATTTTAACCACACACGGCCCGCAAGAGAGTGGTTTGACTTCCATATCCGGTGATGCGGGGCAACTGTACCGCAGGCAATTTGAAGCTGAAAGATATGCAGACATTTTCCCGTCTGAGGAAGGATAAACACCATAGATCTGGTAAACAAATGCCTGCCCTGGCTGAAGAAACGCTCCCAGATTCATGGTGGTGAAATAATGGATCGGTGTCATCAGGGCACCTGGAGGTTCAGCAGACACAAGTTCACTAACCGCCAAAACTTTACGTTCCGGAGGAGGAGTGCCGGTACCGGCCCATACCGGACGTAAAGGGCCCCACTCCCATCCTGGTGGCAAATCCGGCGGTTCAGGTGGAATTTCACCAGTCCACCGGGGACCCGTCGGACCCCACTCCCACCCGGGAGGTAAAGGTGGAAGATCCGTTTCACCTTCATCTGGCCAATCAGAACCGATAGGGACAGAGTCTGCCGGAATAACACCACCTGCAGTGTCCGGTTGGCCTCCTCCACCGCTGACAATGGTGCCCCCACCACCTGTTACCGGCTCAACTCCGCCGGGCTGACCTGAAGTGGTATCGGTCTTAGGTTGGCCAGTTGGAGTTGGAGTTGGAGTGGGAGTTGGAGTGGGCGTGGGTGTGGGCGTGGGCGTGGGCGTGGGCGTGGGCGTGGGCGTGGGTGCAGGGGTGGGAGTCGGGGTGGGCCCGGGAGGATAAACCCCGCAAGGATTTGCTGAAACCACTACCTGAAAATGAC
>JAWOGX010000273.1:0-5864 GCA_046496455.1 Bacteroidales bacterium
GGTAAACTTTGCGGTCGACGGTGAATTCAATTTCACGGAAAGATTTCCCGATGCGGGCCTTCTTCAGCTTCTGGTCAACAAGGTCCTTGCCTCCGGTAAGCTCGTGATACACTGCTGAGGCCACTGCCTCCATGGTACCGCCGGCGATGCCTGCAAGCTCTCCGTGCAGGGAAGCAGTGTTGAAGGGTTTGGAAAAATCTTCAGCCTCCACCTGGCCGAAATCCAGCCCGTTGAGATTGATCAGTTGCTCCAGCGCCCTGGTGGTGATGACCGCATCTACCTCATTGGAAGACAAATCAGTGAATTCCTTCCGCCTGGCTTCGAATTTCCTTGCGGTGCAAGGCGTCAGGCTTACGACATAGGGTATTGGATCTGCTCCACTTTTTGATTTTTGCTGATAGAGGTGCTTGAAGATGGTTCCTCCAAGTTGCGATGGACTCTTTACCTTTGATAAGGCCGGTAATATATCAGGAAGATACTGTTCTGCATATTTCACCCAGGCCGGGCAGTTGGAGGAGAAGATCATGCCCCCTCTGTCAATAATTTCCCGGGCAACCTGTTTGGCATAGAAGTCATGGGCAGCAGCAAAGTCAAGCACTTCGCGAAAACCGCATCTTTTCAGAATGGCGATAAGTTGCCGCGCTCCCTGTCGGTAATTCCTGTTGCCGTTCATCTCCAAAATGGTCAGACTGACAACGGGATCGAGGATGGCAACCGGGTACCTGGCCGGATCAGTCAACGCGAGCTGAAGCTCAGCCAGATTTTTCTTCTCGTAGAGGGCTCCGGTGGGACACACCATGACACACTGTCCGCAGGTGATGCATGATGAGCTGTTTAGAGGCTGACCGTAGGTAGTGGTAATGCCGGATAGATTTCCTTTTCCTGAAAATTCAAATGTGGAGCAACCCATCACCTCCTCGCAGATCCTGACACACCGGCCACACAGGATGCACTTGGCAGGATCCCGGATAATGGCAGGGCTGCTCAGGTCTTTCACCTTGCTGATTTTCTTCCCGCTGTGTTTACGTTCCCGGATATTGAGTTCAAAAGCCAGGTCCTGTAACTCGCAATGACAGTTTCGTTCGCAATAGAGACAGTCATCGGGATGCCCTGAAAGGAGAAGTTCTACAATCATTTTCCTGGCTTTGATCACCTTTGGCGTATGGGTCTGAACCTCCATCCATTCTTCAACAGGATAGGAACATGCAGGAACCAGATCGCTTTTTCCGGTCACTTCCACCATGCAAAGGCGGCAAGCTCCGGTAGGGGTAAACCCTTCCATGTTGCAGAGGGTGGGAACGGAGATCCCCGCTCTTCTCAGGGCCTGGAGAACAGTTTCGCCCTTGACGGCTTCGATCTCCCTGTTGTTGACGGTGATAAAAAAGTTCATCTCTTCCTATCTGGTTTTAACAGCACTAAACTTACAAGTTTCAAGACAGATACCGCATCCGATGCATTTCTGTTCGATGATGAAGAACGGTTGGCGCGGTGTGCCGATGATTGCGTTTACCGGACATTTCTTGGCACAGGCGGTGCATCCGGTGCACGCATCCATATCGATATAGAAGCTCTGGAGGTCGGTGCAAACACCGGCACGGCATTTCCGTTCGAAGATATGCTCCTCATATTCTTCCCTGAAGAGCCTGATGGTAGAGAGTACCGTGTCGGAGGCAGTTTTGCCCATCCCGCACAGGGAGGTATCACGAATAACCTCCGCAAGGCTTTCCAGTGTCATCACCCCTTTGAACCTCTCCAGGGGTTCATGTGTAGCTCCCTGATCCGGCCTGTGGCTGATGGCATCGAGGATTTCGAGCATCCGCTGGGACCCTTCACGGCATGGGATGCACTTCCCACAACTCTCTTTGCTGATGAAGTGGATAAAGTACCTTGCCACATCCACCATGCAATTTTGCTCATCCATCACCACCATCCCACCGGATCCAAGGAATATTCCCGCATCCTTGAAAACCTTGTAATCAAGCTGAAGACTGAGCCCTGACTGGTCAATGCATCTTCCTGCCGGGCCTCCGATGTGCATAGCCCTGAAGTGACGGTTCTCCCTGATTCCGCCGCCGATCTTATTCACAATGTCATCCAGGGTGATTCCAAAGGGGACCTCCACAAGGCCCTGGTGGTTCAGTTTCCCTGTCAGTGAAAGAATTTTCGTGCCGGGGCTCGATTCTGTCCCAACCATCCTGTACCACATTGGCCCATAATGGATGATGTCCGGTACATTGAAAAGTGTTTCAACATTATTCACTACCGTGGGCTTGCCAAAGAGACCTTTCTCGGCAGGGTAAGGGGGCTTGTGTTTTGGTATGGCCCTTTTCCCTTCAATATTGCTGATCAGGGCGGTTTCTTCACCGCAAATATAGGCACCTGCACTCCTGATCACCTCGATGCGAAGGTTGTACCCGCTATCAAAAATATTCTCTCCCAGAAGCCCGTATCCGGCTGCCTGTTCAATTGCCCTGGTGATCGTTTCAGAAGAATAGGTGTCCGATGCATTCACATAAACGAATGCTTTTGACGCACCAATGGCATAAGACGCTATAGCCACCCCTTCTATCACCTTGTGTGGTTCCCGTTCCAGCAGCGCTTTATCTGTAAAGGAGCCGGGGTCGCTTTCATCAGCATTGCAGATCAGAAACTTCTTATCCGAAAGCGTTGTCCGTGCTAACTGCCACTTTATATGGGTAGGAAAACCGGCACCTCCGCGCCCGCGCAATCCGCTTTGTTCGACAATCTCCGTGATATCTGCAGCCGTATAGTTGGATATTGCTTTGATAAAAGCTTTATACCCATCACGTGCAATATACTGGTCGATTGAGTTTGGGTCGCTCAGACCAAAATTGCGCGTAAGTCGTCTTTGCTGCCCGGCAAAATATGGGATGTTGTCGAAGTATAGGACTCCATCCCAGGGTTCATGCATCGGATGTTCGTATTGCCAGAGCACGTATTCTTCCGGAATGGTATTGTTCACCATGGCATCCAGTATCATGGGGACCATATCGGGGGTCACTGATCCAAAAGTAACGCGGGCTTTGCCCGGCAATTGCACATCGACGAAAGGCTCAAATTGCTGATACCCTTTGCCGCTGCAAATGCCGAGATCTATGGTGAGATTGTTTTCAGTGATATACGCTTTAATGGCGCCAAAGGTGGCATCTGATCCACTTACCCTGGCAGGGCGGCTTTCGGAAACAAAGATCACAGGGCGCCGGCACTTGTCGAACCGAAGATCGGCCAAAAGTTCCTGGTCGTTTTTGCCCAGTTTTGCAAAAGGGAAGGTGAGTACCCGCTTCAGTATTTCTTTGCTGATATTCTGGTTTATCATTGGTCACCCCCCTTCTCCTGTGCAGTGGCGCGCCTGATCATGGTATTGATATCCTCAGGTTTCACCCTTCTGAATGTCTGGTCGTTGATATAGACCACCGGGCCCACACTGCATGCACCCTGGCATTCACATTGGTTCACCGTAAAACGGGACCTGGTTTTACTGCTTAACTGTTGGGCAGCCTTCTTCGCCTCCTGCATCACCTGACCAGAGCCCTGCATATGGCACGAAGTGCCGTTGCACACCCTGATCACATCGCCGGTCACCGGGGTGAATGTGAAATAGTCGTAAAATGTGGCAATGCCATAGACCTTTGTGGCCGGAAGTCCGAAATACTCACCGATGGCGGCAATGCTATCTTCGCTCATATACCCTTTCTTGTCCTGTATCTCTTGCATGCAGGGGATCAGGTCTTCGCGGTGATTGTGCCGGTAATGCTGCAATATCTCATTCATCCTGTCGTGCTTTTGTTGAATGACCAACAAAATTAATACAAATTGTTATTAAAATAACATTGTTACAAAAATAACAATTATTTTGTTATCCGGGATAAATTTATTAATTTTGCGGGAAGAAAGAAAAACCTGCCCAACTTGATACAGATCAGGATATGTTTAGGAAGTTCCTGCTTTTCGCGTGGAAACAGGAGTATGGTGAAGATTGTCAAGGATTACCTGAAAGCCCATCAGCTCGAAGACATCGTAGACTTCCGCGGTGGGCATTGTTTCGGCACTTGTCATATGGGACCTTTCATTGAGATCAACGGGACAATCCACGAAAAGCTTGATGAGCAGATACTATTGAAATTGCTAGATGAAACCTTTAACCGGCAGAAGAGATGAATACTCAGCCACAGAAACAGGAGCCCCTCCTTTCGGTCGACAGCAGCAAGTGCACACTCTGCTATACCTGCATCCGGATTTGTCCGGTTAAGGCTATCCTTGTAAAACACAATCAATCCTTTGCAGAAATCGACGACAACCGCTGTGTAGGTTGCGGCAACTGCCTGGATATCTGCCCTGAGGAAGCGATCTCTTTCCGGAGTTCAACCAATGCAGTGACGCAACTCATCGATTCTGATGAGAAAGTGGCGGCCATCGTTGATCCTTCCATTTCGGGTGAATTTGATGATATCACTGATTACCGCAAATTTGTGAAGATGATCCGTGAGCTGGGATTTGACTATGTTCTCGAAATCTCTTTTGGAATAGACCTGATAGCGGCAAGGTATAAAAGCTTGCTGGAGGATTTTAAAGGTAAATATTATATATTTTCGAACTGCCCGGCAGTTGTCATGCATATCGAAAAATACAACCCGGAACTGATTAACAACCTTGCACCCCTGATCACGGGTATGACACTGAGTGCAAAGGTTGCAAGGGCAGTTTACGGAAAGGATTTGCGGGTGGTAGCGATATCACCGTGTATTGCGGCCAAGCGTGAAGCTGTTCGGTATGAAGGTGAAGGC
Organism: Bacteroidales bacterium; assembly: GCA_046496455.1. Lineage (GTDB taxonomy): Bacteria > Bacteroidota > Bacteroidia > Bacteroidales > SKPS01 > SKPS01. Next base: position 4,806 of record JAWOGX010000273.1, read on the forward strand.
AAGGTTGATGAACTGATTACCTTCAGGGAGCTCCGGGAGATGTTTGCGGAGAGGAAAATTGAGGAGAGCAAGCTTGAGTTCAGCGATTTCGATCAGCCCCTGGGCGCTGCGGGAGCGCTCTATCCCATCAGCGAAGGGATAATTCAGGCTGCTGACCTTAGCGAAGATCTTCTTAAGGGAGACATCATCACCTCCGAAGGCGCGGACAATATCCGGGCGGCATTGGAAGAGTTTACCAACCATATTGATGATCTTCAAAAGCATTTCAACCTTTTTTACTGTGAAGGGTGCCTGATGGGCCCGGGAACATCGCCCGGGCGACAGAAATTCCTGAGACGTACATTGGTAACAAACTATGCCAAAAAGCGCGACAAGATTTTCGACAAACAAGAGTGGACAGAGCACTTTAAAAACTTCTCATTACTCCCCGTGGACGCCGTGTTCAGGAATGATGACCAACGTATGGAGGAGCCTTCAGAAGAGAAGATTGCCGAGATTATGCGGATTATTGGCAAAGGTGATGAGCATGGCATGAAAGGGTGTTCAGCCTGTGGCTATCCGTCGTGTCGCGAGTTTGCTACTGCAGTGGCAAAGGGATTGGCAAAGACAGAAATGTGTCATAGTCATAACCTGCGCAACCAACAGGAATACATCAAGTCGTTGAGGGTCACCAATGAGAAACTGGCCCAGACACGGCAGGCACTTGAAGTGTCAGAGAAAGAGGCCCGTAAGGAGAAGGAAGCTGCCCTGGAAGCGATGGAAACCACCAAGGCGATGTTGCAGAAGATCCCAACCGGCATTGTGCTTGTGAATGATTCCCTCAAAATCATTCAGGCAAACCAAACCTTTATCAGGCTGTTGGGCGAAGATGTGGCTGAAATCAACGAAATCATCCCGGGCTTGTCCGGAGCTGACCTCAAAACGCTGCTTCCTTATAATTTCTATAATTATTTCTCATATGTCCTTGATCATGACGAAAGTGTTGTGAACAAGGATGTCCACTACGGGGAAAAGATGTACAACCTATCAGTCTTCAGTATCAGGACGCATAAAATTGTA
>JAWOGX010000001.1:0-4277 GCA_046496455.1 Bacteroidales bacterium
ACAGCAGGTCGGTCGAGTCCCCAGGATCACCGATTACTGTAAATGTAATCTCGATCAGGGTCCCGCTACCCGTGGCTGCACTGAGCGTATAGCCGCCCCAGCGCACTTCCCCGGCAGTCCCCAAATTCTCGAAATCTGACCAGCCCGCTGTAATATCTCCCAACTGTACGCTGCTGGCTGACAGCACGTCGCTGGCATACGTGATCAGCAAGTTTGCTGCTGCCAGGTTCTCAACATTATTGATGTACACCGGGATCGTAATCTCCTCACCTGGACAGGCTGAATATCCCGTCTCGATGATCAGTTCTACCGGCGGCGTTGATGTCGGTGTATCCGTCGCTGTGTCCGTAACCGTATATGTATCCGTGTACGTGTCCGTAGAAGTATCGGTGAAGGTATCGGTGAAGGTATCGGTGAAGGTATCGGTGTAGGTATCGGTGTAGGTATCGGGTGTGAATCTGAAAGCCAATGCCTTCGCATTATTTACGAAGAATCAGAAACAATGGTACGCCAAGCCGCTGGAGAAGGAGACGATTAAAAAGTTTCGCGATCTTTGTGAACAACACGACTTTAAACCCTTTCAGATCTTGCCTCATGATAGCTACCTGATCAATCTCGGGCATCCTGAAAAGGAAGGTCTGGAAAAATCAAGGGCCGCATTTCTTGATGAGATGCAACGCTGTGAGCAGTTGGGGCTCGACAGACTTAATTTTCACCCCGGAAGTCATCTGCAGAAAATTTCCGAAGAGGAATGTTTAGCGAGAATTGCTGAGTCTATCAATATTACACTTGATCAAACCCATGGGGTTACTGCCGTGATTGAGAATACAGCCGGACAAGGTTCTAACCTGGGACACACTTTTGAACAGATTCGATTTATTATCGATCGTGTAGAGGATAAATCAAGAGTGGGTGTTTGCATTGACACATGTCATTCGTACTCGGCTGGATATGATATAGTTACTGAAGAAGGATATTATAATACGTTTAAACATTTTGATGAAATAATCGGGTTCAGCTATCTGAAAGGGATGCATATCAACGATTCGAAGAAGGCGTTCGGATCCAGGGTCGATCGACACGATAGTCTGGGGATTGGAACCCTGGGTATCGATCTTTTCAAAAGAATCATGAGCGATCCGAGATTTGATGATATGCCCCTGATTCTTGAAACCCCCAATGAGGAGATATGGGCGGAGGAGATTCAATTGCTCCGGAGTTTTATGGTGTGATAACTCCTGCCAGCGCGCCACGCCCCGGCGTGGAGGCCGGAGGTTTGAATCCTGGCGGGTGTCGAAATATTCCATGAACGTCAAGCAGGGCTCCGCCAGGATCATGAAATAATCCTCTCATCCCGACTTGATTAAGCCCGTGTTTCATCACGGGCTTTTCTTTGCTGGTAATTTCGGCAATGCGCCACCCAATATCGTGACGCAAATATCATATTTCCATATCACCGAGGGCTACCCACATTCAATCCCTTCGGGATTGGGGGATGGTATTCCATACAACCACGAAGTGGTTAAAAAAGGGTAGCCCCGGGTGCAGTAACCGGATAGGAACTGTATGATTGACCATGAAATCATTTACGGACACGCAAACAGGAACCCGATGAGCACCTCGTCTTCACTGATTGCCCGGGACCGCGCTGCGAACTGTTTTTGCTGCATTTTTGGGTTTACCCCCGGTGCAGTACGTGCAGAGGCTACTGTCTTCACGGTCATCCTATCCTGAAACATATCAGCCTGCGATGCCTGGTTCAGGGAAAAGGCGATAACATCCGTCTGGAGGATGCTGTCTGTGGCCGCACCTCCCGCCAGGGCCTTTTTCCACACCTCCTGATTTTCCACGGTGACCTCCTTTGTCTCCATCATCCTTTCTGTGATAGGATAGTGGCCTGATTCGGGCGATTCCACAGTGAATTCCTGCCGGGTTTTCGATGCTTCCTGCTGTTGGCCCTGATCAGCAGAAGCGACCAGCTCTTCATCGGCGGAAGAGAACCCTGTCTCAGGCTTTTCGGGCAGCTTCGATGCCAGCTCCGGATGATCCGGCGTAATGACCTCCCTGTCGAGCGACACCATCCACCACACTGAGGCTACCATCAGCAATGCCGCTGCAGCCGCTGCACCCGTGAGCCATAACCGCCGCCGGATCGGCACCCTGCGCCCCGCCATCTGTTGTCCCGTACCCCCGGCAATGCCCTCCTGGTCGAAAAGATCCATCAGCGCCGCCTTCCGGGATGGAGGCATAACCAGGCCGTCCGCAGCATCACCCCCTGTTGCCATCAGCAAGACCTCACGCATCTGTTGGTACTCCTCCTCCCCTGATACATACCCCTCCAGCGCTGTCCGCTCATCTGCCGACAACGCCCTCCACGACTTCCGAAGCATTAGCGCTTCGAAATCTTCAGGGAATGTATGTTGCTTTTTCATCATTTATATTAACCACTAATACTAAAATACTCCCGACTCTCAACTCTCGACTCTCAACTCCCGACTCTCGACTCCCGACTCCCGACTCTCAACTCCCGACTCTCAACTCTCGACTCTCAACTCTCAACTCTCAACTCTCAACTCTCGACTCTCAACTCTCAACTCTCAACTCTCAACTCTCAACTCTCAACTCTTTACCCTATACCTCTCCAGTTTCTCCGCCAGCTTTTTCGTAGCATAGAACAGCCTTGATTTCACTGTCCCTTCCGAGCACTCCATCGCCACCGCAATCTCCTTCATCGGCAGGTCCTGCCTGTACCGAAGGATGAATGTTTCACGGTGGTGTGGCTCCAGCTCCTCCACTGCCCTGTCGAGGGCGAGGGTGAAGTCGGCAAGTTCCAGCCGGTCAGTAAGCTCATTACTCCCCGTCGCCAACTCCTTGCCCATCCTGATCTCCTGTGCCGCCCCGCGACGAACTTCAGCTTTCCGGTACTCGTTCTTGCACATGTTCGCCGCCACACTGAACAGCCATGGACGGAAACTCCTCCCGGGATCGTAAAGTTCCGGTTTCCGGATCAGCTTCATGAAAAGATCCTGCACCATATCCTCCGCATGTTCCTGATCCTGCCACAACATCCGGTAAAAGTAGCGGAGCAGCATGTCGGCATAGCGGTCGTACACCTCACTGAATGCCATGCGGTCGCCCCGGAGCACCAGCCCCATCAGCTCCTCGTCACTCTGATCGGCGTATCCCTTCTGTGCAGTAGCCAAAATCGGTAAGGTAAAAGGTTACAGGCAATGCAAAACTACGACAAAAGGGCGACCTGCTGCAAGGATTATTCCATTGTCAAAGAACGAAGTCAATCAGCAAATGCTCAGATTTACTCTTTGAAAAAGGTTTCCATTTCCTTCTTCTTCCCGGCATTGCCGGCCAGGATTAACATCTGCTGTTTCAGCCTTTCGGCTTCAGCATTGTTGCCGGTAGCCCTGGCCTGGCGGTAGAGGACACCCATCGGGAGGATATAGTTGCCGTTCATACGGTTCAGATCAGGGTTTGATGATCGCGTGGTAAGGGATGAGATATCGAATGATTTCCAGTTGGACTGCAATGTCGGGACATTATCAAATGGTTTGGCAGAGAGTTTCATAGCGAGTCCGGTGGTGTAAAGGATGTTGCCCAAAGCGCCGATCACTTTCTGATCTATAGTAAGGGAGAGGTATACCGGCCGTGAGGTTTTTGATGCTGCCACCTCACGGAAGAATGCCGGTTTGTCGTTTAAAAAGCGTTGGTAGGCCCCTTTCTTTAGTTTCAGCGGGACGGTCATGCGGTTAAAATAGTGTTCCTGGTGCAGCAGGTCGAGTTGCAGGATGGTGACGTCGGTACGGATGCGCCTGTTGTGTTGCAGCACCCACAGGGGATGGGTATCCCATTCTCCCTGGGTGAAGAGGATTGCCCCATTTTCAAGCGAACCGAAAAGGTTCCGGGCATACTGATACAACATCGGATCATAAACTTTGTGTTGCTCCAGCAGGCGGCAGTACTCCAGCTTCTTCCGCTGGTCACCCTTAAGCTCGTAATGGCTTGCAAGGTCATTGTAGAGTTCTGTGCGGAGAGGGGCAAGGCGGTGCGCCTCCAGCAGGTGGAACCCGGCAGCCGTATCGTGGCGGGCATTGAGGTAGCTGGCATAATGGTATTCAAAACTTTGCGGGTAAAGCTCCTCAAGCTTTTCCACGACCTGGTCGAGTTGCTTCTTCTGTGCCGGGGTCACCCGGTATCGGTCATTGCGTAACGATTCCTTCTGCAGCTGGCTGAAGAGGGCAAAATACCCCTGGGCGTTCATCACG
>JAWOGX010000017.1:0-3466 GCA_046496455.1 Bacteroidales bacterium
ATTCACCAATAATACCCTGAATTCATTAAAAAATCCAGATGATATTATTGAACCAACAACCTATCCGAATCCAAAATTCCGGGTTGCTGTAAAAGCAAAAAGCACCAACGATGACGAGAAAATGGGTGCTGTTCTGAATGAGCTTGCCAAAATGGATCCAACACTGCTTTTCGGATTCTCGAAAGAGTTGAAACAATTGATTCTTCAAGGACAGGGAGAGCTTCATCTTACCCTTGTCAAATGGCTTGTGGAGAATATTGAGAAGGTTCCCATCGAATACCTGGCTCCCAGAATCCCTTACAGGGAGACAATTACCAAATCTGCTAAATCGACTTATCGCCATAAGAAACAATCAGGTGGATCCGGACAATTTGGTGAGGTTCACATGATGATCCAACCTTTCAAGGAGGGAATGGCCGATCAGACTGAATTCCCGATCCGTGGACGTGATACCATTGAACTGGAATGGGGCGGCAAACTGATTATGAACACCTGTATCGTTGGTGGCGCCATTGATGCGAGATTTATGCCTGCTATCCTCAAAGGTGTAATGGAGAAGATGGAAGAGGGTCCACTTACCGGATCCTATGCCCGTGATATCGTTTTCAACATTTATGACGGAAAGATGCACCCGGTTGATTCAAACGAGATCTCTTTCAAACTGGCAGGAAGAAACGCCTTCAGGGAAGCCTTTAAAAATGCCGGACCAAAGATCCTTGAACCGATTTATGATGTTGTGGTGATCCTTCCGGAAGATAAGATGGGTGAGGTGATGACCGATCTGCAGGGGCGTCGCGCCCTGATTATGGGGATGGACAGCGAAGGAAATTACCAGAAGATCAAAGCCAAGGTCCCCCTTGCTGAAATGAACCGCTACTCCACTGCCCTCAGCTCACTGACGAGTGGTCGTGCTACTTACGACATGAAGTTTGCCGAGTATGTACAGGTACCTGCCGATGTTCAGGATAAACTGCTGAAGGCTTACGAAGAAGAGGAGCAGGACGAGGATTAATTACTCCACCCCTAAAGGGGATGACTCACTAGTACAATTATCTTCTTGAGAATTGAATATTTGAAAGTACTCTCGTAGGGGGGTACGAGTTAAATGAAAGAAAAAGGGGCTGCCTCGGACTTTTGAGACAGCCCTAACCCGAATGGTTGACCCAGGCGAGAAACATGATGCCTACGCTGTCCTGAAAGTCAGGGACTTTCGGATCTTTATCAGTTACCGTTTTTTTATCACGATTGCGTTTCAGATGCAGGGCCTTATTGTGGGCTGGCAGATGTATGAATTGACCCATGATCCACTTGCCCTTGGATTGATAGGACTGGCTGAGGCGCTGCCATTTATTTCGGTAGCTCTCTATTCGGGACATATTGCAGACAAGTACAACCGGCAACGGATTATCACCTGTTTCTCCCTGTTATTTCTACTTGGCACTCTTATGTTGTTTGCATTCAGCTATAAAGAGCTGATGGAAATCCTGACCCTGGGTGTTTTCCCAATCTATTTTGTTGTTGCCCTTACCGGAGTTGTGCGGGCTTTCCTCTACCCTTCAACCATCGCATTGATGGCTCAACTGGTTCCAAGGCATCTATATACCAACTCCTCTACCTGGAACAGCACTGTATGGCATATTGCAGCAATCTCGGGTCCGGCTTTGGGAGGACTGATTTACGGCTTTTTTGGGGTTCAGGCGGCCTATATCGTTGTGCTGTTTTTAGTGATCGTGGCATTGAGTCTGCTTTTTTTTGTGAAACGTTACCATAATCCGCAGATCGTATTGTCCGAAACAATCAAACAACGGCTCTCTTCCGGACTGAAGTTTGTGTTCCGGAACCAGATTTTATTGGGTACGATGTCGCTCGATATGTTTGCAGTGCTTTTTGGCGGAGCTGTTGCGATGCTTCCAATCTTTGCTGCAGAGATTTTATTTGTAGGTCCGCAGGGTTTAGGGTTTCTCCGGGCTGCGCCGATGGTAGGAGCCGTGCTGATGTCGTTGCTCCTGGCTTACAGGCCTCCTGCTGTGAATGCCGGGAAGTGGCTGTTTATATCGGTCGCGGGGTTCGGACTCAGCATTATCTGTTTTGCCATCTCCAAAAACTTTTACCTCTCATTATTTTTGCTTTGCCTCAGCGGTCTTTTCGATAATATCAGTGTAATCATCCGAGCCACAACACTCCAACTGCTTACTCCTGACGAGATGAGAGGCAGGGTGGCTTCTGTCAACAGCATTTTTATTGGCTCATCTAATGAAATAGGCTCATTTGAGTCAGGATTGGCAGCTAAGGTTATGGGATTGGTCCCCTCGGTTATTTTCGGCGGATCGATGACATTAATGGTCGTAGGGATTATTGCAAAGCGGGCGCCTTTGTTGAGAAAGCTTAACCTGAGAGCCCTGAAATAATTATCTAGTAAAAAAGTTCCACCAACTTCAGGTAGTCACCTTCCCTGAATTTCATGTTCATACCATTCACCTTGCTTATCTCCATGGCCTCTATGATGTCGGCCAGAGAAGTGTTCGGGAGGTTCATATCGCGAAGCCTGACCGGACAACCGAGGGAGAGGAAAAAGTCTTCAATCCGGCCAATTGCCTGGTTTGCATTCAGCTTTTCCCCGAACAATTCTGATCCGAGATAGGCGATACGAGATCCAGTCTGATCTTTGAAGAGCTTCATCCAGGCAGGGTAGACAATTGTGAGTGATGCTCCGTGAGGAACATCGTACAGAAGGGAAAGAATATGTCCGGCTGAATGCACCCCCCAGTCTCCGGAAACCTTTCCCTGCATGGTGATGCCGTTCAAAGCAAGGGTAGCCGCATACATGATACGGGCGCGGAGTTCGTAGTTCCGGAGGTCGTTGAGCAGGGGAGGGCCAGCTTCTATTGCCTCTTTGATAATGCTCAGAATCAGCTTGTCGCTCATCGGACAATCCCCGGCGCCGAACCAGGCCTCCATGCAATGGGCCATCAGGTCGGCAACTCCGTAGGCAGTATAATCACGGGGAACCGTTATTGTCAGTTCGGGATCAAGAAAAGAGTGCTTTGGGAAGGTTAGAGGAGAGCTAACTGCTGCTTTCATTTTCGCCTTTTCTTTTGAGACCACAGAAAATGGGTTCATTTCCGTGCCTGTAGCAGCCAGCGTTAACACCGTGATGATCGGAAGTCCAATCGTGGGCGTGGCCTTTCCGGTGAAAAAATCCCAGGCCGGATGGCTGACGGGGATTGTGAGAGCTATGACTTTCGCCGAATCAATTACACTGCCACCTCCAACAGCCAAAACCATGTCGACACTGTTTTTACGCCCTGCAGCAGCTGCGGCTTCCACATCTTCAATGATCGGGTTGCTTCTGATTCCGGCGTACTCAACTACAGTCAGACCCTCCTTCCTCAGGGCTGCAACAACCAGGTCGTAAAGCCCGGAGGTTTTAATTGAAGAGTGCCCGTAAACCAGCAATACCCTTGTC
>JAWOGX010000076.1:0-3167 GCA_046496455.1 Bacteroidales bacterium
CCAGAATGCAGACATCCGAAGGGCTGAATCCGTGATGCGGATGACCCAACACCTCCTGCACCTTCTGCAATACCGTATCAGCCATTGCCCTGCTATAATCCTCCTGTCTTAAACCCTCCTCCTCCGGGATCAGGTGGACCTCCACATACCCGCTGACACCGTTTTTGCCGGCAACCTGAGCGTGGTCACGGTAAATATCCCCCAGTACATCAGCATACTTCTGGCTTAGCCAACCAAAAAACGCATTGTTGAACCCGATGATTTCCGGTGCTGACCGGAAATTTTTGTTCAGGTTACCCTCGGCCGCATATCGCTTCAAAGCATCCTCCCGGGCGGTTATCAGGGGGTTATCGTCAGGATTGTCAACTTCGGGGAGCCTGACAAACTGCCAGACATCACCGTTTCTCCAGCGATAGATTGCCTGCTTCGCATCCCCCACCACCATACTGACTCCACCCTGGGCAAGGGAGTTTTCCACCAGGGGAAGCAGGTTGAGCCACTGAAGAGAGGAGGTGTCCTGAAACTCATCAACCAGGAAGTGGTCAAAACGCTCGCTGGTACGCTCATAAATGAACGGAACAGGCTGATTACGGATTATGTTCCAGATAAGCCTGTTGAATTCGTAGATCGGGATGAGGTTTTCACGGTCCATGGTCACCTGCATCTGCTCACGGATCTTACTGCTCAGTGACAAGTTGGTCAGATTCTCCGCAATGAGCTGCCTGGTGATGTATTCCGGATAATGCGCGTCAATAGCTGTGGTCAGTTGGTGCCAAACAGGGATAAGTTCGTCGGCAAGGGCATCAAGAATCCCGGCAACATGTTTATCGGTCCCCTTGTTGTAAAACTTCTTCCCCTCTTCCATGTACCCATTGACCCTTTTTGCTTTGTCAAGTCTGTTGAAAATCCTTGCATAGTCATGAGAATCGAGAAGGTTACTGAAAAAAGTATAGATCCCGCCCGACAATCCGTTGCTGAAATACTCGTGCCCGATGCCACAGTTCAGGATCAGCTCATCAGCCCTCCTGAGCAACTCATCCCAACCCGAAGAGATCAGTGCCAGGGCTTTCCGGTTTGAATCTGCTACTTTCCTGAAATTAATCCTGGCACTGGCAAGCTTTTCCAGCGGGGGCATGCTCGCTTCCCCTGTCAGGAACTTAGCAAAACCCACCAGCGCCTGATCAATGTTCCAGCTCTTCTCATCCTCCAGCAAAGACCTTGTAAAACCGACAAGATTTCTGGTCAGCTCGGGGTCCTCACCGGTTTTCTCCAGCAGGTCATCCACCGCCATCTGGATGAACATATTGGTATCAAGCTGTACCTCAAAGGCGTAGGAAAGATTCAACTCCAGGGCAAAACTCCGGATAATCCGGTGCACAAAACTGTCTATCGTACCGATGTTGAATTCGCTGTAATGGTGCAGAATTTCGCGGCGCACTTCACCAGATTTTTTTCTGATGAGATCTGCACTCAACGCCGAGAGGCCGGATATCTCGAGGAGGAGATCTTTTTGATGTCCGGGAAGTTCGGCATCGGAGGCAAAGAGGGCAAGGAGTTGCAGAACGCGCTCCTTCATCTCTTCCGCTGCCTTGTTGGTGAAGGTGATGGCAAGGACATGCCGGAAATCGGCCCTGCCCGAAAGCACCAGTTTCAGGTACTCCCCTGCCAGGGTCTGTGTTTTCCCGGAACCTGCGGAAGAGCGATAGATGAGAAATTGGGGTTGATGCATAATGAAATGAAATGAATGATAAAGGTAGGAAAAATAGGGGACCGGGAATCCTCCCTTTTTGTATTTTCGTTGGATGAAAAAAAGGTTTAAGGTAGATCTTCGAGGCATCTGGCTAATCCTTCTCCAGTGTTTATTGCTGTCGGGTTTGCTTTGGTTCGGCAACCGGTATCACCGTGAATTTGAAGAGAACCTCACAGGCAAGTACCGGCAACAATTATCGAATACTGCTGCCATGGCGCGACTGAGTGTAATCAGCTATTTCGAGAAATTCTCACAAAACCTTATCAACCTTTCCCACCATCCGGAAGTAATCCGGATGGCAGTGACCCGCACCCCGAGTCCGGCACACCTCCATTGCCCTCTGGAGAATCTTTTCAGCGTTCATCAGGCAGAAATTGACGCACTGATCCTTATGGATACTTCTTCACTGGTTATCAAGAGGATTGCCAATGATACGGCAGACCTTCACCATATGATGTGCATCGGCAACGCCCGCGCCAACCCACAGGTACCGCGTGATTCGGTTTATTTCAGTGATATTTTCATCAATCATAAAAACCAGAAGGCCATTACAATATCATGCCCGGTGTATGAGCAGGATAAACGGGTTGGCATCTTGCGATGGATGATTACCATCGAATCGATCAACAACCATCTTTTACACGCTGTAGATCAGGATCCGAACGTCCACTTCGCCATCACCGACGAAGATGGCCGCTTGCTGAGCAATGCAGGGGCCTATCTGTCGTGGCTCTGCGAAAACCTTTGCCAATGCGGGGAGATAAAAATACAGGGAGCACTGGTCGGGAATTATGGGGCTCTTGGCATGAACAGCAGCGGAAAACTGAACCTTCAGCCCCTGGGCTGCGAGGTTTATGCAGCATGGAATACTTTCTTTGTGGGTAAACGGGAATGGAAACTATTGGTTATGATGCCCGGGAACGAGCTTGACCAGGCGTTGTGGAAACATGGAACGATCACATATGGGCTAACCGCTGTAGCACTGATCCTGATTTTATCCCTCACGATCCTCTATTTCACCACCAGGATGAAAAAAACCCGGCTGGAGACGGAAGCAAGATATCTGGCACAACTTGCTGAAACCCAAACCCTTTTAAATGAAGAGCGTGAGAAGCGTTTGTCAGCCCAGATTACCGGCCAGGAACGTGAAAGGCACCGGATCAGCAGAGAGCTGCATGATGGCCTGGGGCAATTGCTCCTGGCCATGAAGCTGAAACTGAAAAGCAACAGAGATTCAATGAGCCCGGAGAACACCCATGATGCTGCTTCAGATATCTCAGGTCTGCTGAACGAGATGATTGATGAGGTTAAGAGGATTTCTTACGGATTATCCCCTGCCATATTGCTGGAACTCGGTATCGACAAGGCCCTGAACCGGTATTGCCGGGAAATGGCCGAGCGGTCCGGGGTCAGGATT
>JAWOGX010000073.1:0-9449 GCA_046496455.1 Bacteroidales bacterium
AGGGACCGAAGCGATGACATCACCATATACCCCGGCAGTAGCAGAAGCCCTGAGTACAAAGTAATGTTCATAGTTGGGGTCAGAAGTCCCGGACTGTTTGTATGCACCGGAGGTGGCAGATCCGTCGATACCATCTTCCAGGAGGAACACGCTGAGGTAGTAGTCACCTGTTCCGGCAGTATACCATTCTGCTTTCACCTTGACATTATAGGTGGTTCCCACTTTTTCGGCTTTCATGCCAAGAGCAGCTGCCGGAAGGAGAGCGGTGGCTGCCTCTGCTGCAGATTTGGTAGTGTTTTGCCCGGTCTTCTCATCGTTGACCCAAAAAGAGGGAATGCCGCCACCTGTTTCCCTTTCAGAGGTGAACCCGCTGTAGAGAGACTGGTTGTACATAGGGTCACTTGACGCATGCGGCGCAATAGCCACTACGCGGGGCAGTGCTCCGGTTTCTTTGATCAGGGGCGCTCCCCAGGATCCGCAGTAACCGCACCATGTTGCGGTGTAGTTAATGGCCAATGCCCATTGTTCTTTCTTGACCACAATACCTTTGTCAGTGTTGCTGTCGTCATCTTCCTTGTTGCAGGAACCGAACATGATGGCTAGCCCGATCATCAAAAAGAGTATCTTCTTCATACGTTTTGGTTTTGATTTGAATTTCAGTTCTGTTTGCGCAAAGTTAATGGTTCATCAAATATAAACAAGAAAAAAACTGTGCTTAACGACCTGTTAACAAAATTTTCCTATAACGTACGCGTATACAGATCAATAGATTTGATCAGTACTATAAAACAGATCGCCTAATTGGTTTTAGAAGACAGCAGAATACATACTGTACCTGATGAAGCTCCTATGCGTGGCTTGGAGACTGCCTTTTGCCCATATTATCTGCCCCGGGTTGTGAATGCCGCCAAAAGTTGTAATTTTGCATTTCTATTGCAAAATGGACTATGGCCAGAAAGAAAACGAGTGCTGCCAGGGGAAATACCCTGAAAAAGAATACTAAATCTTCGGGAAAGAAAACAACTTCTCCGAAGAAGGTTTACTTTTCAGCATCTGTTTTGGCATTTGTAAGGAATGAAAAGGTACATATGGTTTTCGGACTTTTTCTGTTGCTGTTTTCGCTGTATCTCTTTCTGGCTTTTACATCTTTTCTGGTCAACTGGCTGACATGGGGGGCTGATGACCTGACGCAGATAGGTTTAAAGCGATGCCTGACAGACCAGACCATCCTGGTTCAGAACGCTACCGGCAGGCTTGGAGCCTGGATTTCGAGCCAGATGGTAAAAGGGTGGTTTGGTATCGGATCCTATATGTTTCTGCTGATCCTTTTTGTGGCAGGACTCAGGATATTTCTCCGTTTTCAGTTATTTCCCTTCAGATCCCTCTTCAAGCACTCATTGTTCTGGTTGGTGTGGCTTTCGGTGGCCAGCGGTTTTCTCTTTCCTGATCCTGTGAAAGATCTTTCTGTGCTTGGGGGAGCATTCGGAATGCAGGCTTCGGTCTGGCTTTCAGGAATTCTCGGCAGGCTTGGAGCAGGGGCATTCCTGTTTTTCGGGATGGTGGCTTACCTGATCTGGATATTGGATGCATGGGACAGAGTGGTGGCCTATTTTAACAAAGGGCGGGAGGAGGTAAAAGCTACCATAGCTTCCCGGCGATCTGGGCAGAAGCATGGTGAAGACAAGTACAACACCCAGGAATACTATGTAGCGGATCAGGACCAGGAATTTGCCCCTGTGAAACAGGAGGGAGAGGAAGTTGTTGAGCACCAGCTTACAACAGAAATAACACAGGATGCTGATGAGATTCCGGGGGCTATCGAAGGGAATGGCATAGACTTTACCGTAGTGCACCCGGAAGAGGAGCCTTCCATGGCTGAAGGGCAGCAGCTCAGGGGTGATGAAGGGAAAGCGGTTGATGATGATGCCAAAGAGCTCCCACAGGAGCACTACGACCTGGAAACATTATACAACCCGAAGCTGGACCTGAGGGATTATCGTTTTCCCCCGCTTGAACTGCTCGACTATCATGGGTCAAATATCATCTCGGTGCAGAAGGCTGAGCTTGAATCGAACAAGAACAGGATCATCCAGACGCTGAAAAACTACGCTATTGACATAGAAAGGATCAAAGCTACCATCGGGCCTACGGTAACCCTTTACAAAATCGTGCCGGCGCCCGGTGTCCGTATCAGCAAAATAAAAAACCTGGAAGATGATATTGCATTGAGCCTTTCCGCATTAGGGATCAGGATCATTGCCCCGATACCCGGTAAAGGCACCATCGGAATAGAGGTGCCGAACATGAACCCGGAGATTGTCTCGATGCGTACGATCCTGAGTTCCGAACGCTTCAGGCAGAATAAGTTTGAACTTCCGATCGGCCTGGGAAAAACCATTGCCAACGAGACCTATGTGGCTGACCTGACGAAGATGCCCCACCTGCTCATTGCCGGTGCAACCGGTCAGGGGAAATCTGTGGGGTTGAATGCGATCATCACTTCGTTGCTGTATACCAAACACCCGGCAGAACTCAAATTTGTGCTGGTTGATCCCAAAAAGGTTGAACTTTCCCTGTTCTCCCGCATTCAGCGGCATTTCCTGGCAAAACTGCCTGATACCGATGAAGCGATCATCACAGACAACAAAGTGGTGGTGCGTACCCTCAACTCCCTCTGTCTGGAAATGGATAACCGGTACAATATGTTAAAGATGGGTGGGGTAAGGAATATCGGCGAATACAACAGCAAGTTCATTGCACGGAACCTGAATCCCCTTGAAGGGCACAGATTCATGCCATATATCGTTCTGGTGGTGGATGAATTTGCAGACCTGATAATGACCTCAGGGAAAGAGATCGAAGGTCCGATAGCCAGGCTGGCACAGTTGGCAAGGGCGGTAGGCATCCACCTGGTGATTGCCACACAGCGCCCTTCTGTGAATATCATTACCGGTACCATCAAGGCCAACTTCCCGGCAAGGATTGCTTTCCGTGTGACAGCCAAAGTGGATTCACGCACCATCCTCGACAGCGGTGGGGCTGAACAGCTGGTAGGGCGGGGTGATATGCTCCTCTATACCGGCAGTGACCTTACCCGGTTGCAATGTGCATTCCTGGATATCCCTGAAGTGGAGAAGATCACTGATTTTATTGGATCACAGAGAGGATATCCCGATGCCTATGATCTTCCTGATTACCGTGACGAGGACGATGACAGGCCTGTCGACCTTGACCCGGAAGAGAGGGATGAACTTTTTGATGAGGCAGCCCGTCTGATCGTAAGACACCAGCATGGCAGCACATCATTGCTTCAGCGGAAGCTGAAACTGGGGTACAACAGGGCAGGAAGGGTAATTGACCAACTTGAGGCTGCAGGCATTGTTGGCCCTTTTGAAGGCAGCAAGGCAAGGGAAGTGCTCTTTAAAGATGAATATTCGCTGGAACAGTATTTGAGAAGTAACTTCAGTGCAGGTAGTGGAAAGTATTGAGAAGAAATAAAACATGTTCATGATGAAAAGATTAACAATGGTGGCTATGATATTCCTCAGCTTTGTTGCTGTGGTGTCTGCGCAGAAAGTAACGGACAAGAAAGCCAAGGACCTCCTTGACGCAACTTCGGCAAAAATTCAGTCTTACAAAACGATAAAGATTGATTTTACTTTCACCGAAGCAGAAGACAACAAAGAGGGGCCGTCAAGAAAAGGGAGGGTTTGGGTAAAAGGAAACAAATACCAGTTGCGTTTTGCTGGACAGGAGGTGTTTTGTGATGGCAAGACCAAATGGACCTATATCAAGGATGCTGAAGAGGTGCACATTACCAATGTAAAGGATGATGATGATGACCTTGCAAACCCGATCAACCTGCTGAAGAACTACCAGCGCAGATTCACAGCACGGTGGATCAAGGATGAGACGTACAAGGGGAAAAAGACCGAGGTCGTTGACCTTTATCCTAAAAAAACGAAGGGCTACCACCGGGTGAGGATTCGTGTCGAAAAGAGTTCAAAGCAGATCGTGAGCACTACGATTTATCATGTCAACAACAGCAGCCAGACCATTCATGTGGATAAGTTTGTGGTCAACGAACCAATCAGTGACAACTACTTTAAATGGGATAAGAAGAAATACCCGAATGTTGAGGAGATTGATCTAAGGAAGTAGGCCACTGTTTACTTCACAGGTTCCTGCCTGAATTCACTAAACCGGTAAAGGTTAAGGTAAATGTTTTCGTAGCCCTTTCCGTTAACCTGTTCCCATTTGAAACCTGTTGACACCGGGTTGTATCTTATCTGTTCAAGGCAGTTTTCAAAGTCGAGGCCAAATTCGTGGAGGGCACCCAGGAAATAGATGCCTACATCATATCCGATGAATCCGAGGTTGTTTTCTTCCGGGTCACCTTTGTATCTTGCGCGGAACTCTTTAATGTAGGCTTTGGTCACAGGATTTCCGTAGTCCACGAATGCATTGTCGAACATGTGCATCTTCACTGCCATCAGGTCTGAAAGATCAAAGGTGCGGTAATCATTCCATTCAGGGCGTCCGATCATGGTGATATTGAAGTTTTTTGAAAGCTTCGCCATACTGGAAATATAATTCGAAACCATGGTCTCACCGGTGATGAGGTTGATCACGATATTGGCCCTGTTGACATCAAGCCTTGTGGAAACGCCTGCGAATCCTTTTTCCTGGTATACAACTTCTGCGAAAATGGCTTTGCGGTCAAGCACTGTGCTGTTTGCATTCAGGGTCTGTCTGAAGGTTTGGGAAAGTGACCTGTCTGTTTCATTGTTACCGATCACCATAATTACGTTGGGTTCAACGTAGCTGCTCGCAACAAATCTTGCAAGTTCAGCCATCTTTGATTCAGAAGAGGCATTCATCTGGAATATGTTGCTGTGATTGGCGATGAGTTGCGGGTTTCGGGCAAAAGGGCTTACCAGTTTAATGCTGTGCTGGATGGCAAAGCGTGCAACGATGTTATAGTTTTGGGCAAAAAAAGGCCCGATGATCACATCCATATACTGCATTTCAGGTCTGGCAAGGATTCTTTTTACGGCCAGGGTGTCTTCAACGGCATCAAAAACATAGAGGTCTACAGACATTCCTGCCCTTTTCATTGAATCGAGGGCAATGAGGAAGCCCTCATAAAATTCGACATACCTGAATGATTTGAACATTGGTTTTCTGATCTGCTCATCAGTGGACGGAGTAATATAGATACGGTCGATCTCATCGAGATAGAGCGGAATCAGGAGGGCTACTTTGTATTTGGATTTGAACCGGGAATTTTCGCAACCTTTTCCCCTTGATGCTGTCGCTTCAGCGGTTTTGGCGGAGGAGGCCGGAACCGGGATATAGATGTAGTAGCCTTTTTTCAGGCCGTCTTTAAGCTCGGGGTTGATGGCCATAATCTGCTCAACTGTGGTGTTGTACCTCTTGGCCAGTCCCCAGATCGTTTCCTTATCCTGGATCTGGTGCAGGATGGTGTCATACCGTTCTGTCTCCGGAATAAGGGTTGGTTCAATGAGGGTTGTTATTTGGATCTTCCTGATTTTCGAAATAATCCTGATATCCTGCCCTTTGCGTAAAGGTTTGTCTTTCAGCTCAGGGTTCCAGGCCACGATGCTGTCGATGTGAACCTTATAGGTCTGAGCGATACCAAAGAGCGATTCTCCCCGCTGAACATTGTGGATGATCACGGAGTCAACCTCTTTTTCTGTGACAGTGACCCCTTCGCCAATCCGTGTCTGTGCCGGAATGCGAAGCTCCTGGCCGATCTGAAGGTTTTCTAAGTTCGGAACATCGAGATTCGCATTGATGATCTGCCCGGCGGGTACTCCGTATTTCCTGGAGATTCCATAGAGGGTTTCTCCGGCAGCAACGGTATGGATAAGGTGTCCATCAACAGCAGTTGTCCTGAACGTTGTGGCTGATGCTGGTGCCGATATGTCCGGGATTTTCAGCTCCTGCCCTGCCAGCAGGCCTTCCGCTGCTGCCGGGTTGTGCCTGATGATATCCTCCTGCGACACCTCATAAGCTCTTGCAATGGAGAAGAGGGTGTGGCCGGGGGCTACCGTATGGATAAAAAAGACCTGGCCTCCTTCTGTGATTTTCACATTTGATTTGGTCACGGTTACCGGTTGCGCATAACTGAGAGCCACAATGAGCATTGCTGCAATGAGTGCGATGGTTCGTTTTCTTGCCATAATAAATGGATTGGCTGTATATGTATGGAGCATTTTGCTTTTAACAATGAAGTGTTTATTCCCATTCAATCGTGGCGGGAGGTTTGGAACTGATGTCATAAACCACCCTGTTGACGCCTCTCACCTTATTGATGATCTCATTGGACACTGAAGCAAGGAATTCGTAGGGGAGGTGTGACCAGTCGGCTGTCATTCCGTCGGTGGAGCCTACAGCCCTGAGTGCTATGACACTTTCATAGGTCCGCTCATCACCCATCACACCGACAGATTGCACCGGCAGAAGGATTGCTGCCGCCTGCCATACCTGGTTATAAAGTCCGGCTTCTTTCAGGCTGTTGATATAGATGTGGTCAACTTCCTGGAGGATTGCTACTTTTTGTGGGGTAACCTCTCCAAGTATCCTGATACCCAGACCCGGACCGGGGAATGGATGACGCCCCAGGAGCGCAGGGTCAATGCCCAGGGCTTTTCCCACAAGCCTCACTTCATCCTTGAATAGCGATTTCAGTGGCTCAACCACTTTCAGTTTCATGAAGTCGGGCAAACCGCCTACATTGTGGTGTGATTTGATGGTTGCTGAAGGACCTTTGACCGACACCGATTCGATAATATCAGGATAGATTGTACCCTGCCCCAGCCATTTTACGTCGGTGATGTTGTGTGCTTCATTGTCAAACACTTCGATGAATGTACGCCCGATCGCCTTTCGCTTCCCTTCCGGATCACTGATGCCTGCCAGGGCAGTATAGAACTGGTCTGAAGCATCCACCCCGGTGATATTGAGGCCCATATCTTTATAGGAGTGTAGCACGTCTTCGAATTCATTTTTCCTGAGCAGTCCGTTGTTCACGAAAATGCAGTAGAGATTTGTGCCAATGGCCTGATGGAGCAAGACGGCTGCCACAGTAGAATCAACTCCGCCTGAAAGCCCCAGAACTACTTTGTCATCCAGCAATGTATCTTTGAGTTGCTGAACAGTGGATTCGATAAAAGACCCCGGTGTCCAGCTCTGTTGGCAATGGCAGATATCGACCACGAAATTCCTGAGCAGTTGCATCCCTTCGGTAGAGTGGTAAACTTCGGGGTGAAACTGTATGCCCCAGGTGGGTTCCTGCTCAATTTTAAATCCTGCAACTTCCACATCAAAAGTGGAGGCGATAACTTCAAATTTTTCGGGGAGTTTCCGGATGGTGTCACCATGGGACATCCAGACCTGGCTCCCTTCCGACATTCCGTTGATGAGCGGGTTCTCCTGATGGATGAAATGGAGCCTGGCCCTGCCATATTCCCTGATCCTGCTTGGCATCACGTCAGCCCCTTCATTGAAGGCAAGCCACTGCGCTCCGTAGCAAACCCCCAGCACAGGAATTTTGCCGCGGTACGCTTCGACATCCGGAATGGGGGCATCGGCATCACGCACGCTGAACGGACTACCGGAAAGAATTACCCCTTTGACATTGCCGGTATCTTCAGGCATATGGTTGTAAGGGTGGATCTCACAATAGACATTCAGCTCCCTGACTCTGCGGGCAATCAACTGGGTGTACTGTGACCCGAAATCTACGATCAGTATCATCTCTTCCATACGGCAAAGATAACAATTAACCGGATATTGCTACCTTTGCCTGCAAGAGATTCCGGGTTGTTAACGGGATGCTTCTGGTTGTTTTATCAAGGGGAAAACCAATTCTTTAGAAGGATCATCATCAGAACTTTAGGTCAATAATACAATGAGACGCGAAATACATTTGATTACGACAGATAAACTTGACTTTGAACGGATAGCAAAAATCCTTAACCGGGAGATGAAGCTTGAATTATCCGAAGATGTGAAGCAACGGATAGTGAGATGCAGGGAATATCTCGACGCCAAGATAGCCGGGCAGGATGAGCCCATTTATGGAGTGACAACAGGTTTTGGAAGTTTATGTGACACGGTGATTCCGAAGGATGATCTTAGCCGTTTACAGGAGAACCTGGTAAAATCTCATGCTTGCGGGATGGGGGAGGAGGTACCGAGGATCATAGTGAAGATTATGCTTTTGTTGAAGATACAGTCACTCTCCTACGGGCATTCCGGGGTGCAACTGCAGACAGTAGAACGGCTGGTGGAGATGTATAACCACAATGTCCTCCCTGTCGTATATCAGTTCGGTAGTCTGGGTGCCTCCGGCGACCTCGCCCCGTTGGCACATCTCTCGCTGCCATTGCTTGGGCTTGGGGAGGTGTTCCATGGGGAGCGGAGGGTGAACGCGGGGGAAGTGTGTAAAAAATACGGATGGGAGCCGATCCGGCTTCAATCGAAGGAGGGTCTTGCGCTGCTCAGCGGCCCCCAGTTTATGAGCGCTTATGGCGTTTACCTGTGTCTCAGGGTTTTCAAACTTTCCAAACTTGCCGATATCATAGGTGCCATCTCGCTGGATGCCTTCGATGGCCGGATAGAACCATTCCATCCGCTGATTCAGCAGATCCGGCCGCATAAAGGACAGATCCGCACAGCAGCGCGGGTTGTTAATCTGCTTTCGGGCAGTGAACTGATCAACAGGCCGAAGGTGCATGTACAGGATCCATATTCTTTCCGGTGCATTCCACAGGTGCATGGTGCATCGAAAGATTCGATCAACTATGTGGCCTATGTGTTTGCCAACGAGATCAATTCGGTGACTGATAACCCTACTATCTTTCCGGATGAGGATCTGATCATATCCGCCGGTAATTTCCACGGGCAGCCCCTTGCATTTGCGCTTGACAACCTAAGTATTGCAGTAGCTGAGCTGGGCAATATCTCGGAACGGCGTACCTATCAGCTGGTAGCGGGGAAGCGCGGATTGCCCCCGTTCCTGGTGGCAAACCCGGGGCTGAACTCGGGGTTTATGATCCCGCAATATACTGCTGCGAGCATCGTGAGTATGAACAAGCAATTAGCCATGCCGGCTTCTGTCGATTCCATTGAATCAAGCCAGGGACAGGAGGATCACGTGAGTATGGGTGCCAACGCAGCCACCAAAGCGCACAGGTCGGTCAGGAACCTGGAGATGATCCTTGCCATTGAATTATACAATGCGGCACAGGCACTGGATTTTAGAAGGCCTGCCAAAACTTCTCCATTTCTTGAAGCGATCCTTGCACAATACAGGTCTGTGGTGGCTTTTGTTGAAGAAGACAAGATGATGTTCGAAGACATGCAGCGATCGGTGAGGTTCCTGCAGGAGGTTCTGCTTGATATTCCCGGTGAGGGGGAAT
>JAWOGX010000136.1:0-2860 GCA_046496455.1 Bacteroidales bacterium
CAATATTCAGTCCAGCGGTGGCACCATAGGATATTTCAGGCACATAAGAGTACCCAGTGCGAACCTGGTCGAAGCGGTTGATGACGCCATCCTTGTTCACATCCATGAATTTCAGGTCGCCCGGATAGAGGATGTTGTTGCCGGGAATCCCTCCCAATTGAGAGATCTGTGGCGGACTGTTATAGATTTCATCGTAATCCTGGAAAATGCCAATGACTATGTATTTAAGGGGTGTTCCGATCGGGTAGCCTTCTTCTTTCTGATAGTCAAGCGTCATGTAAGCATCGTCTCTGCGGATGACGGTATTGTGGGCATACGAAAAATTTCCACGGATGTAGTAGTTAGTTCTGTTGGTAATTTCATACTGGTGCCTGAATTCGAACTCGAATCCCTGGTTCTTCACAATTCCCACATTGGCGGCACTGAAGGTGGCACCCACGTAGGAAGGTTTTGTATTCTCAATGGTGGTGAGAATTTTGTCGCGGTATTCATAGAAATAATCAAAATTCAACCCGAAGAGTCCGTAGAGAAGATCTGACTCAAATCCGATGTTTTGCTTGCGGGCTACCTCCCATTGAACGCTTTCATTGGCAATCGTACCCTGGCGGATGCCGCTAAACCAGTTATCGCCGGTACCGAACATGGCTCCGCCTTCTTCAAGGTATTGCTGCAGATATATGAAGCGATCACTGCCGATTTTGTCATTTCCGACCCAGCCGATGGATCCCCTGATTTTTAAGCTGTTCACCACCTTGGTAAAAGCCGTGTTTTTCATGAAGGGCTCATTGGTAATTACCCAGCCAACTGCAAAAGCCGGAAAGAAACCGTATCTGTTCCCGGGGGCAAAGTTTTCAGAACCATTGAATCCCATATTGATCTCAGCGAGATAACGTTTGCTGAAATCATACGCCACCCTGCCTACCAATCCCTGGGTAGCATAAGGAGTGTTATCGTTGATGAACTTAAGGTCGCGGTTGGCCAGGATCAGCGCTGACACATTGTGAGATCCAAAGGACTGGTCATAATTGAGGCTGACTTCATAATAGGTTTTGCGGGTATTGTACACATTACCCCAGGCATAATAAAGCGGCCTGTCTTCGCCAAAACGGGTATAAGAATCGGTGGCCAGATCATATTGATACACCGAAAAACGTTGCTCGTAATTACGGTTCATCGAACCGTTATCGTCAAAGGCAAGCTGGCCTCCGACCGATAGCCCCGGCGTAATAAAGTCGAGTTTGTGGCTCAGGTTGATGCCCAGTTCCATCACGCTGCGGATCTCCTTGTAGAAGCCACGGTCACGAACCTGACCAATCAGGTTGGTGCGGCTGCTGTTACCTCCCAGCGATCCATCGGGGTTGTATACCGGAGAAAATCTGCCGCCCAATGCAAATGAAGCCCGGTACAATTCCCAGCTTCCGTACCAGGCCGCGGCAGTATTGGTCCTTTCTTCAATCCTGGTTCCCAGGTTGATGGCCACACTCAAATTCTCATTAACGTCAATATCAAAATTTGACCTGAAGTTGATTCTCGAGAAATTGGTGTAGGGATCGAACTTATATACCCCATCTTGTGTCAGATAACCTCCTGAAATAAAATATTTTACAGATTTTGTGCCGCCGCTTACATTGAGGTTGTACTGTGACAAGGTAGAATAGTCTTTCATCATCACATCCACCCATGAATAATCGGGGTTTGTGTAGGGTGAAGCACCGGTTCTGAAGTTAAGCAGGTCGGTATTGTTAAACGGAGCCGCTTCTCTTGAGCCTCCCACTTTGTGCAGGTTGGCAAGCAACGCTGACCGGTATGAATCTAGGGGTTGCGGTATCCGGGTAGTCATTGTGACCGCCTGCTGGGTGGTAAATGAAATTTGTGGTTTACCTTCCATCCCTCTCTTGGTAGTGATGATGATGACCCCATTCGCACCTTTGACACCGTAAACAGCGGTGGCTGAGGCATCCTTGAGGATGCTCATGGTTTGAATTTCGTTTGGGTCAATCTGTGAAAAACCGTCCCGGATAATCCCGTCGACCACGATCAATGGCTTGGCGTCGCCATAGGTTGCCTGTCCGCGGATAAAAACGTCGGCTTCGTCACGGCCGATTTCCCCGGAGGTTTGAACCACTTGCACACCTGAAAGTTTTCCGGCTATTGATTGGGTGATGTTCGATACCGGAATCGATACCAACTGCCGGTTGCTGATCGAGGAGATGGATCCTACCACGGATTCTTTGCGCTGAACACCGTAGCCGACCACCACCACTTCACCAACCGACTGGGTGTCTTCTTGCAGGTCAACATTAATGACCGTTCTGCCGTTGACTGCCTCGTCATGAGGCTGGTATCCCACATAGGTGTACTGAAGTACGACATCTGGACCCGGAACATCAAGGGTATAGACTCCTTCTGCATTGCTGGTGGTTCCCTGGAAAGTGCCCTTGATGATGATGTTCACGCCAATCAGGGTTTCACGGGTTACAGCATCCCTGATCACTCCGGTAACCCTGTGGTTTTGCTGCCCGGCTGCCATCAATGAAGACAGTATAACATAGAGAAACAGGATGATTTTCTTATTCATTTTTCACAAACTTATAGATGTAAGTCCTGAGAGTTTTGTTATGCCTGTCCAAGGCCAGTATCTCTTCCGGTGTCATCCCGGTGGTATTGTCCTGCTCAACGGGAGTGAACATCACGGTCTTTTTACGGTCGCCGATAAAGGCTTTGATCCTGATCTCAAGCAAATTTTCGGATAGCTCAAGTATGGTAAAACGCATCGGGTAAGGTTCATATTTATTACTGCCGTTCCACCTGTCCATCGACAGATCGAGCATGGTTTCACCGGTGATCAGCCAGGTTCCGG